>QLTX01000031.1 GCA_018725175.1 Candidatus Psychracetigena formicireducens | reverse complement strand
AAAGACTCATTTTTTAGGCTCAGGTTGTTGAACGTAAGTAATTACATATATAATTTACCAATCTACCTTTCCATCTTCACTTTGCCCACATAAATTGAGAAAAATATTAAAAACACCCAAAACATAATCGTCTCCGTGTAAACCATCATCGGCTCAATATATACTATGCCGGTATGAAAATAAAAGTTCATTCTTGTAGTCGGACTCAAGCCACGCATTCCTATATATTGAAAGATAGCACCTGTGGAAAAACTGAACAGAACGGAGATGATTAATGGCAAGTAGCTTTTCTGAATGAAGAACGTGGTTAACAAAAGCAGGCTGGTTAACGCCCCAAGGCCAAGTCCCATAAAGATTATATTATAAATAAAGGCGACCAGCGGTGAGGTATTATTTAAAAAATTATTGGACTGAACAGCAAGGCTATGACTTAATTCTGCGGTTGCAGCAGCTGTATTTATGACAATCGGTCCCCAAGCCATTGATTTCGGCAAAAAAACCATATTAAAACTTAAAACCACGATGGAATAGATGAACGAAAAGACCATCGCCCCGATTAGTACTGATACTATTTTAGCCATCCATATTCTTCCTTTATACTTGGCATTTCTTACCAACAACCAAGATAGATAGCCAGAGTTGATATCATCCGAAAGGCGATCGCCCGCAATGAAGACAAAGGCTGTAAAGAAAAATAAGCCTATGGTCCAATCAAATCCCACAGAAAAGGTGTAGAAGACACCATCCCAAACATTTTCACCGCTTAGCATGTCACTCAATACAATAAACTCGACAGTCTGCACACCAAAAAGGTGAGCAGAGACGATGGCCGCAGGAAGAATAATGAACCATTTAGTCTTCAAGAAAAGGCGCGTAAGTTCGTTTTTAATTAAACCAATCATCTTTATACATCACCACCCAACAAGGAGATGAACTCTTCCTCAAGGCTCGGGGTTTTCCTTCCAACCCCCTCTATCTTAACGCCAAAATTGACAAGCGACTCAATTAGATATGGAGTGGCAACATTGCTCATAATCGAGACTTTTTTGGCAGTTAAAATATTAATGATATGCAAGTTTTCCTTGGACCATCTATCCAATCTTTCCATATCAAGATCGCTTGACACCTCGACCACAACGGGGACTTGCTCACTGCTATTCTTGTCAAACGTCTTAACAATCCTGCCATTTTTCATCAGCAGCACCTTATCGCAAACCTTCTCCACTTCTGTTAGAAGATGGCTAGCTAAGAATATGGCTGTCCCATCCTCCTTAGCCAGCGAGGTTATGATATCCCTTAGCTCAATTATGGCTTGAGCGTCCAGTCCATTTGTCGGCTCATCTAGGAGCAGGAGCCTGGGTTTCTCCATTATTGCCTGGGCTAAAGCCAGACGCTGACGCATCCCATAAGAGTAATGTTTGACCTTCTTTTTGTCATCAGGGTTAAGACCCACCCTTAGAATAGTCTCTTTTATCTGCGCACCTGTAACCACGTTTTTAATGAAGCCCAGAAGCTCTAAATTTTTATAACCGCTCAAATATTCCACAAAAGGGGCGCTTTCGAGGACCATCCCGATACCTGGAGAACCATCGATAAGCCCTTCCTCTGGAAGAGTTACCTTCCCAACCGTCGGACTAACTATTCCAGCTAAAATTTTTAATAAAGTTGTTTTCCCAGCCCCATTTGGCCCGACGCAACCGATTATCTCCCCTGATGAATTCAAAGATCGGATATCTATGTTAATATCTTTCAAAATTCGACTTCTGCCGTAATCTTTGATTAGCCCCTTAACTGAAGCCACAAGCATACTGTTATCCATCAGCTAATCTCCTCTCAAGACCAGGACAGGTAATATCTTATCGTTTTCATACAAAAAAACTGTTATGCCATATAGAACAATTATATGAACCAGCCAGATAGAAGTAAGGATTTGAAGATTAAATCTTGCGTCAGCAAGGGATAGTGCCGAAAAGATGTTAAAATAATATACTTTTAATAAACTCTCAAACGCTATCGATCCAAAGAGATACCCGATAGGTGCGGCACCCGCTGCATAGGGGTTTTTAATCCAGAGCGAGGCAAAGCAGGCAACGCCAGCCATAGCGCTCGCCCCCAAGCCAGCTATGCCTGCCAAAAGAACCAGGTAAAGGTAGGGATGAAGTAGAAATAACCCCTCGTTAAAATAGACTACATTTTTGGGTAGCGGACTACTGTGATCAGTCAATAAAAAAGCAATGGCTGCTAATAGAAGGAATGACGCAAAAAATCCGATAAAAGAGGAAATCAATATGGCTACCGCCTTGCATGAAACAGACTTAATCCTCGAACCCATCCTTATGCGGATAAACCACTGATAGCCCGTGGAAGAATCTTCTGCAAAGCCAGCGCCGCATATGAATCCAATAATTAATGGTGTAAATAAAAAAACAGAGCTACCGTGGCGAAATAATACCGACCAAGCGGTCCACTCTCCGCCCGCATCAGGAGGTGCAAACGCTCCACCCGTGCCAAAGAACATCAAGCCCGCTCCTACTGCTGTAAGGGCTGTAAGAGCAATAGCATAGCGGGGCCTAAACATTAATCTCCTTAATTCCACCAAAAATAAGCGCATAAACATGCTAAAAGTTAAAAACCCAGAAACCCTGCGCCCTAACAGTAACTGGTATTTGACGCCATGGTGTCGAAGCCTCTATTCTTGTGGAGACACTTAATCCTGTTGCGTTATTCCATAAGCGTACTCTTTGACCAGGACTTAAGGATATCCACTTACCTAAGGCCGCGCCATCGCTTGCTCTTACAACCCGAAAAGATACAATTTTACCCCCAGAGTGCCTATGGTCTGCATCTATCGCCCGACCATTTAATATCGTCCGACTTCCTGGAGCCAAAACAGTGCCTAGCCCGGGTATAATAAAGTCGTACCACTCAGGGGAAGCAAGTATCTGAGCATCCGCCTGTACGCCCACATCTCCCGAAGCGCTGGCAGGTATTACGAGAACCAACACCAGCAGTGTAACCGTCAATAAAACCGAGACCACTTTGGAAATTTTCCTTTTCATTAACTTTAAACCTCCTTAAATTTTTCAGGCAACTACCCTGCCACCGATACTGGCCAACCTCCCTTCCCGTCTTTTATTTGGTAATGATTGCCTGATTGTTTCAATATTATCATACCCCCCCAATTTGTCAAGCCTTTGTGCTGGCTGACCACACCTGTCTGCCACAGTTAGGTAGGTAACACTGGACTATCTGCCTGTGCGTGCCGCACGCAGACAGGTGTTCGCACGCCTGCCTGAGCGAGTCCTCTCGCAGTCAGGCAGACGGGAGTGTTACCTATGTATCTCAGCCTCCGCAGACCGTCCCTTTGTTTCCTTTGATAGTTCTTTAAGTAATAATTCCAGGGTGGGGTCCACATTGGGGATAAAAATATTATTAAGGGTCACGATGAGAGTATTCATCTAATTCATCTTAGATAATTCCCAGTCTATGAACATCAGGTCATTGATGGTTTCCTCATTAAGATTCTCTGGTTTGGTTCTCTCCAGTAAATATATGGTATCAGAGATAAGAGAAACAGTTAAGACATCTGGTTTATCATTACCACTATATCGGAGATAAATGGTTTTAAACCTTATTTGTGAAGGTTTTATATTACCAGTTAAGGGATGAGTTATAAGTTCCCAGCCTTCATGCATATGGTCTCTTACCTTTACCAGGACATCTAAGGCTGTCCCGCATATGAACAAGAGTTTTTCTTCCTTTGAAGGAGAGGATAAGGAATTATTGGTGATAATTAAATATTTTGTTTCTGGCATGGGGGAACTGTTTATTAACTTCTAATGAAATATGATTGAGATAAAGCAAAATTTAACTGGTTTTAGAAGTTGGGTTCTTCCTTGGAGGAGGAAGTTCCAAAAGGTAAACTGTAACATACCTCCTTCCGAATATATTTAGTTCTCTCAGGGATTTAAAGAAAAATAAGTCTATCCTATGACCTTTTATCAACCTACCGGTATCAGCAGCTATAGCAAAACCATAATTCTCCACCCAGAGCTTACTACCTAAGGGGATTACTTTAGGGTCAACAGCCACTAATCCATATCTAACTCTCCTGCCCGAGGCAGTTATCCAGCTGGGAACATGGCGGTCAACGGTTGGGGGTCCGTAAGCGGTTGCTAAAAGAGTAAACTTTTTTATAAAATCACCTCGGAAAACTGCCCCACCCACAGCGTAAATCAATGGTTTAGGAAAACTGATAACTCTCTCAGATATTTTATGTGCCTCTACCAATTTACCTTCAATATATACTTTTTTGGTAGTTATTTCTTTAAGGCCAGGGCGACCTAAATCCAGAACCACAGTTTTACCCAGGGCAACTTCCGAACTGTTAACTAATTGGCGGGGTGGAGGAATCTTTACCGTAGTTACGACAACCTTCTCTTCTACCCTGACTATAGAAATGTTATTGTATGCGGAAATCTTGGTCTCTGGAGGGGGGAAAATTCTGTCTTTAGGTCTTATAGGGATATTTCGGGAATTAACCACCTCGGAAACCGTTTTTTCGCTGGTAAAAAAAGATATGGTTTTGTTGTCCACATTTAAATTAACCACATCAGATTCGGTTTTAGCTGGAAAAATAACGCCTTGGTTTTCTTCTGCTATATAACCTGCTTGTTCCAAATCCTGAATAATCCTATCTTTATTCCCAACCAGGAATTGGAATTCTATGTTCCCTTTTTCTTCCCCTGAAACTAATACCAGGAGGTTAGAAGGAAAGGTAATGGCGATAAGGAGTATCAAAGTTAAATAAACTGTTATCAATTTATTTTTCTTATCAGAACCCTCTCGTAACAACAAATCCATATATTATTATCTCACTAATTATTTATTCTGTCAAGCTGAATAAATATCCGTTGAATTCTATGTTTCTATTAATTGATTGGGTTTTTGCCGGGTTTTTTTACCACCGCTCCATATTCTATAGGGCAAACTTCCAAGCAATTTCCACATTTGGTGCATTTCTCCTGGTCAACTACTTTCCAACCTTTTTCGTTGGTAGATATAGCTTTAACTGGACACTTTAAGACGCAGTGTTCACAACCACGATAACATTTTTCAGGAATAATATAATAATACATTAAATCCCGACATACCAAAGCTGGACATATTTTCTCTATGACATGGGCTTGGTACTCTTCTTTAAAATATTTAATAGTGGTTAAAATGGGATTAGCTGCCGTTTTACCTAAGCTACACAATGAGCCTTCTTTTACATCTTCCGCCAGAGAATAAAGAGATTCTATATCTTCAGGTTTAGCTTCACCACGAGATATATTTTCCAGAATATAAAACATCTGGCTTAAACCTACGCGGCAGAAAGAACATTTTCCACAGCTTTCATCCTTTAAAAAGAAGAGGAAATATTTAGCTATATCCACCATGCAGGTATCATCATCCAGAACGATTAAACCTCCAGAGCCCATCATTGACCCGAGGGATTTAAGAGAATCAAAATCTATTGGTGTGTCTATAAATTTAGCTGGGATACATCCACCTGAAGGTCCTCCAATTTGAACCCCTTTTAGATTTTTACCACCTTTAACCCCGCCTCCAAAGGTATAAATGACCTCTCTTAAAGTGGTTCCCATTACCACTTCCACCAGTCCGGGTTTCTCCACTTTACCTGCAAGAGAAAATACTGCTGTTCCCTTACTTTTTTCTGTACCCAAAGAGGCGAACCATTTTGCTCCGTTATTCACAATTGCAGGAATGCAAGCAAAAGTTTTAACATTGTTTATCAGGGTTGGTTTTCCAAATAATCCTACTTCTGTTGAACGAGGAGGCCTTACTCGGGGCATAGGCCTTCTTCCTTCTATAGAAGCTGTTAAAGCAGAAGACTCCCCACAAACAAAGGCACCTGCCCCAGGAATTACTTCCAGGTCAAAATCAAACCCGCTACCGAGAATGTTTTTACCCAAAAACCCTTTTTCTCTCGCTTGTGCTAGGGCCTTTTTAAGACGGGCAATTGCCAGGGGGTATTCCATCCTGGTATAAACATAACCCTTCTTAGAACCAACTATATATGCAGAAATAACCATGCCTTCTATAACCTGGTGAGGACAACTTTCTAATACTACTCTATCCATAAAAGCCCCAGGGTCGCCTTCATCAGCATTGCAAATTATGAAACGTTCTTTATCCTGAGCCTTATAGGTAGCTTCCATTTTAATAGCGGTAGGGAAACCCGCTCCCCCTAAACCTCTTAATCTGGAATCTTTTATTTCTTTAATTAAGAAGTCTCTTCTCATAAGTAAAGCCATATTTAAAGCCTGGTAACCGTTAAAAGCAATGTAATGGTTTATATTTTCCGGGTCAATAAGCCCCGAGAGTTTTAATACAACTCTCTCTTCTTTATCCATTCTTTCTATCTCGGGAATGTATGCTCTGCCATCTTCTCTTAATTCCAGGGTTCCCAGGGCTAAATCAAAACAGGGGTCATCCTCAATAAAATAGGTAGAAATTAATTTACCAGCATTTTCTGGGGTTATTTTTCCGTAGGCGATGGGTGGGTTTCCTTCTTTAAAAATAATAACCAGAGGTTCTGTATAGCACACTCCCAGGCAACCAACCCTGATGATATCAACCTGCAGGTTTTTTTCCTGGATTTCCCGCTCCATAGAAGCGATAACCTCTTCCGCTCCCACCGCTACTCCACAGGTAGCCGTTCCCACCACAATACGGGGTTTACGGCTATTTATAAGCTCATTCCATTCTGATAAAGCTTCTTCTCTAATCTTCTGGTAGCTCATTTCTAAGGTTTATAATGACTTCTTCAACTTTAGCAGGGGTAAGTTTTGGATATATCTTTCCCTTTATATTAACTACCGGAGCCTGGGTGCAACAGCCAAAACAAGCCGCAGAACTCAAGCTGAAATCCTTGTTTTCGGTAATTTCCCCCTCCTTAATCTCTAATTCCCTTGCAAAAGCCTCTAACACCAGTTTCCCACCTGCCAGATAACAAGCTGTTCCCAGGCAAACGGTAATCGGAAAGTAACCTAAGGGACGGGTTCTAAATCTTTTATAAAAAGTAGCGATACCGAAAACTTCTGAGGGCGATAGGTCAAGATGCTCAGAAACTTCAAGCAGGGCTTCGGTGGAAAGGTAGCCCTGCTTGTCTTGAAGTTCCCTGAGGATGATTATTAAATTCTTCCTATTCCTCTCGTAATTACTGAGAAGCTCTTTAATTAAGCTCCTTTCGCTTTCCATTTTTCTATCATTCGGGGTAAAAACGCAGGTAAATCTTCGGCAGCTTTAGGTCCAACAATTATTTCCCAACCAGGAAGTTCATCTTCCAATTCCCCTTTAATTCTGGCAACTAATCCGGGAATAATTAGTCTTTTGTGTTTAAGCTTATTTTCCAGACCACTACTTTTTATAAAGGGAGCAATGGTCTCGCCAGCAAATTTACCGGTGGACCAGGCTGCCAGAACACATAACCCTTCAGTGTTTCTTACAAAAAGATAAGCAGGAATTTTACTACCCTCCACTTCCGAAGCAACTGCAAAGTAAGTAAGAGCAAAGTTAGTGGTTACCAAAGCTGGTGATTCTTCGTTGATAACACCAATTTCGTAAATCTTTTCTTCCACAGTTAAAGGGACTCTGGGGTCCGAGTAGATGTTTTGTCTGAGAACCAGAAGTGGAAAGAGTGATTCCTTCTGGAAATCAGATAAAACGATGATAGAAGCATATTTGACCACCAGGGATGCGGCTAACATAACTTCCTCATCAAGAGTAGAAGCGGTTAAAGGAAGTAAAGATAAAATAGGGTATCCTAAGGGTCGGTAACCATTTTTGAGGGCTGCCCTTCTAATTACTGTGTAATCGGCAATGGCACTGTTCAAATCAGCAGGTTGAGTATCAACGATAATTTCAGTTATTCCCTCTTCTTTTAGCCTGATAGTTAAGGGGATAGCTTCCTCTACGGAATTAGCTTTTACTACTACCGGAACCGGCTTTTCCTTAAGAGTGGGAAGCATTACTTTGAGGTTGTCTGAAGTTATGGCGTATAATAAAGGTTTGTAGTTAATAAGCAGATTTTTAGCTTCTGTAAGAACTGTAGGGTCGTCAGCCATAACTATAATAGGTAGGCCTTTTTGGGCTATTTCTATTGCCAGGTTTAAATATTTGGTTTTATCACCACTTTCATATTTCAAAACAGCAATATCAGGCTTAAACAATAAACCTACTCTCTCATAATGATAGGTAAGAAGCTTGTTTATTTTCTCCTGTACTACAGAAGTAGGGTTTTTGTCAGAAATTAAGATGGCTATCCCGGGTTGCCGATAAAAAGTTTTCTCATGGCGGAACACTACCTCTTCTTCGCCAATACTCAAAACATTATCACCTGTGCCAAAAGTAACCAGCTTAATTGGTGGTGCCACTGCCTCAGCCAGCTCGACTTTAACTTCCACTGGTAAATGAGGGCACTTATCAACAGAAATCCCTCCACCAGCTAATTTCATAGCAAAAGCAAAGCAGGTGGGAAATCCACACTCTTTACAATTCTTTTTTCCTCCCTCAGGGAGTTTTTTCTGAATATCAGAAGCTTTTATAGGCATTAATCACCTCGTATTAAGCCATCAAAGGATGTCCGGTAGTCTTTAGGTACCCCATAAGTTCATCAACATTTTTGGCATCATCCTCGGTAGCAATTTTGTCATAAAGGTCCTCGGGTATTATATCTTTAACTGATTCTTTAATGGCTTTGGGAAGCCATACTATTTTCTTCAAGCCGCCATCAGAAATGAGAAACTTAGGAGACCTCATATAAGAAATGGCTATTCCCAGGTAACCTTCCTGCTGTACTCCTCCGCTGGCTTCTCCGGCTAAAGAAGAAAAAGGTACTCCGATAACCGACTCACCAACGAAATCGCGATGAACGATACCGAATCCGTCAACTTCAGGAATATAAAACACTATGGCTTGAAAACATCCACAGGAAGTGTGAGGGTTTTCCAGAACACTGTGGAGACAAAATACAGTATTTTTCCCCAGTGATTTTAAGGCTACAATTTCATTTACCCCACTATAAATGTATTTTTCAGGATCAAGTAGTTCACCTTTCATTACCGCAAACTGGGGTCCCTCGGGGTCAATTTTATAGGCAGCCTTACCGTCAAGCCAGCTTACAGAACCACATAAAGACATTCTTTCGGGAGTGATGATGCAAATATGAGTAGGAGCAAAGCTCTGGCATAAAGTACAACCATAAAAATCTTCAATGTCTTCTTCAATTAACCCTTTTAAACGATCATCTCTTGCTTGATACACTTTTATGGCTTCTAATACCATTTCTTCAACCTTAGCTGCATCAGTAACAAAAGTTATCTGGATTTTCTCTATGATGGGTAGTTCGGAGGTAAACAGCAGCATAAGTATCTGACCAACTTCATTAAAGGAATTAAGCCCTTTCTTAAAGCTATCTTTATGGAGTCTCAGCCAGATTTCATCTCTTTGAGCCATATGCCAGAATCCTTCAATATAGTTACAATACATATGGATTCTTCTTTCAAAAACCGGTTCCATATCTTTTTCCAGAGCTTCCCCAGCAATATCTACCTGGATAAATAGGGGGTGAGAAGAGCCTTCTTCAACATCTTTTATGTCTTTACCAATAATGATAACCTTTTCGTGTTCAATTTCCTCCATTCCCCGAATAGTAACCAGTTCGCCTTTAAAAGGTATATGGGGACCACCGAGCTCAATGTAATACTCTTCTTTTCTTATTCTTTCGCCTTCATACTGAGGGCCAACATCAACTGAAAACATTTAATATCCTCCCTTTTAATTATTCTCTGTTAATAAATTTATGACCGATTCTAAATAATCCTTCCATTTTTCAGTATTGAGTATGGGCAGGGCATAATTGGCATTGGGGTGGCTCAACCTGCAAAGAGCAAATGTTTTAAGATGGGGTGCAAAATGTTTGAGTGTAGAAAGTCCCAGTTCTGCCAGATCACACCTGATACCAGAAAAGATAACCAGGTCATGATTGCCTTCTCCCTTAACTCCTTGCCAATCAGGTTTTTTAAGATGGTTGATTATTTCTACGGTATCAAAAGTGCTGTCAGGAGTCACCCCCAGCTCAACCAGCCTCTTTTTGGTATTAGCGGTAGCTACCACAGGAATCTTTCCCACCTGAGCAATTTTTGTTAGATATTCCATAGCACACAGGGGGCCTATAACCAATAAAGGACGCTTTGCTTTTTTTATCATGCCGGCAGCTTCGCTGGCATCCTCTAATAATTTTGAGGACTTGGTACCGGTTAACACATTTACAGAATAGTAAGGTAAACTCATAAAATCACCTCCTGAAATAGTTATTTTTCTTTAAATATTTTCTGATAGTTAAGCGCTTCTTCTACTGCCAGTTTAGTCATCAATCCAGAATGATGCATCAGGGTATCACCAATTTCTTTGTCCATGGTCATAGTAGCCAGACAGGGGTGTTGGTGGTGCATAAGACCAGATTGCTCTACTGCATCTTTCTTATGTATACCTACCAGGTGCTGGGCTACAAAACGGGTATTACCACAGGGGGCTTCCCTGATGATTTCTACTTGCTTAACCTTCTCCATTTCCAGGGAAATGGCTAAGGATGGTTTGCCAAAATACCTGGTGAACTCTTTGATAAATATATTATCGGAGTCTTTTTCAGTTAAAGTGCAGAAGGTCATAGGATAAACCATTTCTATCCCTGCGCTTAATAGTTTATTTTTAATCTGCCTGGCTAAGCCTGAAGATAGGTAAGCTTTGTTATCAATGGGAGCAATAACAGCTTTAGCCTTACATATCTTTGTTAGGTTGGGTGTCATCTCCGCTACCATAGAGTTTTCCTGCAGCATAATTAATAGGTCTGATTTTGGTAAAGATTGCGGAAGAAACCTATCAAATGATTCATCAATACCAATAGAGATGTTCTGGGGGAAGGTATAGGATGCCACCTCCCAGGAAACAGGTTTATATTTAGTAATATTTTCTACAAACCTGGCTCCAAAATCTCCTTGAATGATTAAAAGAATCCTCACCTTCTCGCCTCCAATTATTTTATAACCGCATCCAGAGGAACATCTGTTTCATAGGTTTTTATTATGGTTGGCAGGGTTAAGACTTGCCTGGGTTGCCACCCAACAGCCTTCAAGTGCTCCATAACCTCTTTCTTGAAGAATATGGGAATATCTTTTTCATTTCTGACAAAGTTTTGCAGGTCTTCTGGTAAACCACCCATATAATTTTTATGCAGGGAAATATAGTGATAAAGTTTGAGTTGTCTTCCCTGGGGAGTATCGTTCTTTCTTATACACTGTTTACTTATAGTAACCATCGCTCTTTCCTTATTTTCTATCACGATAGCTAAATGTTCTGGTGAAGGTTCTTGGGTATCTACTACCTTTCCTTCTCTTCCATCAATGACCGACCAATCTCCGTCACCTTTATCAGAAAGATACAGCCTTCGGTATTTGGAAGCATGGGGACCAAGTACTACCGGGATTCCCCATCGGTTGCAACCAGTTCCGATAGCCAGAGCTTTCTGTGAATAGGCACCCCAGGCTACCCCGCAGGCGCCCACGCGGTTAAGAATATAGTCAGCAATCACTTCAAAATTGCCTCTGATAGGAAGCTTGGCAAAAATATTAGCCACTTTAATAGTTGCTCCTACGATATGAGCATTAGCCACACAGCTACCCACATTAAGTACACCACCAGCGTCAAAATCTGGTGGATATTTCTCATATATGGTTTTACCTTCAGCATCTTTTCTAAAGCCTGCTGCCATAGCCGCGCACCCGGATAAAACTACAATGTATTTTCTCCTGGCAAACTCTTCAGCCATCACAGCAATTTCTTCAATATCCTGAGGAAAGTTGGAGCATCCGACAAAAGCCACAATACCAGGGATGGTTCCCAACACGATGGGGGCGCCAACCTTTCTTATTTCTACATCATGTACAGGTCCCCTACCAGCTCTTACTTTGTAAGTATCCCAGGAAACTCCAGCTTGCATTACTTTAATAATGGGGATATGACGGGGGCAGGCTTCTTCACACTTGCCGCAACCGATGCATTGGTCAAATAGTCGGGAAAGTAGTTCAAAATTTCCTTTACCGGTTTCAGCAAGGGCTGTTCCCACATCCAACAAGTTAGGGCATACTCTATTGCACAATGCGCAATTTCTACATTCTTTAGTTAACTCCTGAGCCATTTCTTCATTTAGTATTTCTTTTTTCCTCTTAGGAGCGATTTCTATCGCTACCCTGGCTGCTACCTCTCCAACTTTATTGGAATCTAATATCAAAACCTGCTTTCCTTCGTCTACAATCATTCTTACAATTTCATCTACCGATTTCTTAGAAACTTCAGGTAGGCCATAGCAGATTTTATCGGAAGTAGCAATGAGAGCGCTTCCTACCTCTTTTGCTAATTGAGGAATATCGCTTCTAACACATTGCTCATCGGTTATGATTACATCCGCTAACCCAGTTTTAAGAAAAAAGAGTTGTTTGGATAGAGGTCCGATAATTTTACCCCTTTCACTATAGCGGGCAATATCGTGTGCAGTGCAGCAGATTCCAGTAACCTCAACCTTATCATACAGGTTATTATTACGTAGATAATCAATAAGAACGGTAGAGGCAATAGCGTTATGACCAACACAGGTTATAGTTGGTTTAGACTTATCCACGGAACCCCATCCCAGGTCCACCAGAGGAGTTTCGGCGACTGAGGTCGGAAACTTAAACCCAACCATTTGGGCTATATCAGAAGCCTCCAGGGCTACATGGTCTAACATCCCCATATGCAATGACTTTGATTCAAAATCCAAAGAACTCCCTTCTTGCCCCATATGAGTGGCGGATACTGCATGAACCAAACCTCTTTCCACATATTCAATAGCTTTCCTCAAATCGCCGAGCGTTTGCGGTTTTAAGCCCATAACTGTTCTGATAATTGGAGCTTCAATATCCACTTGCTGACCAAGGTCAATCTTATAATCTTCACCATGTTTGTCAATTAGATAGTCAATAAGATGCCTGCCGTGAGCAGCATGGGCAGCTGTTCCCATGCAACAGGATACTAAAACAAATCTTGCTTGTTGAGAAGCTATATCAATACCGCAAGCTCCCTTTTTGGTTCCTGTAAGATCGCACTTTCCGTAAGTACAGAAACAGCATAAATCACAAAAAGGAGCATAAAAAGGTTTATAGGTATCCAGTAACCTGAGATCCCAATTGCGTAAATCGGTGATCTGGGGCATAGGAGTGTAACCTACAGGTTCCCAGGTATCATCATACCTGATTACCTCCTTAATTTCTTTGTTTTCACTTCCCTTTTTACTACTCATATATATGCCTCCTTAAAACTATAGAAAGTTTATTAAAATAAAAATATACTATTTATCGGCAAAAAAACATTAGTATGTGTCTCTTTTTTACCGCAATAATTTAACATTATATTTTAGATTATGTCAAGTAAAATTTACACGTTGTTATTGCAACATAAAAATGTCACCTTTCTGCAAAATGAATATGTCACCCCCCATACCTTCTTATAGGGGCAC
>QLTX01000030.1 GCA_018725175.1 Candidatus Psychracetigena formicireducens | reverse complement strand
ACACAAAATGGACTTTTCTCAATGCCGATAGAATCAATTCCTATTATGCTCGCTTCCACATTTAGCGTTCCACTTCCGCACATGGGATCAAGAACAACATCTCCAGGTTGAAGCTTCAAAATATTCAATATGCCCTTTATCAATTGTGGATGAAATTTCCCTCTGTAGGGGAAAAGTCCATGTGTAGCATAACCTGTAGAAAAGTTACCTTCTTTGAAGTATGACTTAGTTATTTCTGATCTTCCCTCCCATATGAGAGGACTATTATTTGAACAAATCATATAATGGTAAGTCGGGATTCCATCAACACTTTTGAAAAATGCCCCTCTATGAATGATTTCATCTTTAGTTAGAAATTTGTGTTCGTAGAAGGCAAATTCTAATTCGAAGACCTCTGAGGCGTTAGGTAGTAGTTCAAATTCTCTGGGTAATATAAATGAGGTTATTTTAGGCAAATCCGATATTGAGTTAATCTCTGGAATTGGTTCGATTTGCATATTTAAACCAGAAACTCCTTTCGTATTTATATTTGTCTCAGTCATGTGTTTCTCTCCTCAAACCGTTATTCCAGATAACTTGCTAAAAATATAATCAACAGCATTCCCTACTGTTTTTATCTTTTCCAGGTCTTCATCTTCCACACGTATATTAAAAATAGTTTCTAATTCCATTATTATATCCACTAAATACAAAGAATCTGCCCCCAAACCTGGAGGATTAGCTTCAGGATCCCCAATGAAGTTAGCTTCATCAGTTACAATGTTAGCCTCAACTCCTAATTTATCAATTATTACCTCTTTAACGATGTTAAAGACATCACTTCTCTCAAAATTTTCCAGGTTGAAGACCTTAAGTTCAGGTTCTTCTTGGGCTAACATTTCTTTAAGTTTTTCATTATCTAACTCATCCATTTCACTTTGCATTAATTTCCTGCCTCCCGAAAAATAAAGGAATAAGATTTTTGGTTATTGAATGAAACCTACTATCTTTTAAAAATACAGTTTTCCTTGCCTTCTAATAATCTTAATATATTTTCTTTATGCCTTAATAAAGCTATTAAGAAAAGAACGATACTCAGTACAACTAAATAGGAAGGAAAATTGTATAAATAAACGATTAAAGGAATAGAAAGTAAAGAGACCAGTGAGGCTAAAGAAGGAAACCCGCTAACCAGTAATAATAATAGATAAATTGGCACAGCCCAGATTAAAGCTACTGGAGCAAGCGCTAAATATATTCCCATAGAGGTAGCCACTCCTTTTCCACCTTTAAAATTAAGAAAAGGTGAATAGTCGTGTCCAAGAACCAGGAGAAGAGAAAATAAAAATAAGTAGCGATCTTGATTTAAATATCCTCTAAAAAGAATTAATGCTAAGAAGCTCTTAAGAAGGTCCAGGAACAAAACCAATAATCCCCACCGGATACCCAGGCTTCTAACAACATTGATAGCGCCAATATTACCGCTTCCTATTTGCCTGATATCCACTTTATAAATATACTTACCTACTAAATAACCAAAAGGAAGCCCACCAATAAAGAAAGCCAAACCTATGATTAAATATATCATTTTGACATCAAAAAGGTGTTACTCATTTAAATATTAAGGTTAATGTTCATATGTTTTCTAAATAAATAATATCATAGTATAGGCAGATAAATTTAACTAAGGTATTTGATTAATCGCTTTTACTTCTGAGAATTTTTCCAGCTTTAGCTCCCTGGTGCTCTCCTTTTGCTATAGTAATAACCCCATTTACCAATACATACTCTATACCCACTGGATATTGATGGGGATTTATATAGGTTGCTCTATCTATAATGGTATTGGCATCAAATATTACTAAATCTGCATAATTCCCTTTTCTGATTACTCCTCTGTTATTTAATCCCAGGGTTTTCGCTGGAAGGTAGGTCATTTTGTGAATCCCCTCTTCTAAAGAAATAACTTTTTCTTCACGAGAGTATTTTCCCAGTACCCGGGGGAAAGTCCCGTAAGCCCGAGGATGGGGTTTTCCTTCAGAAAGAGGACCATAAGTAGCTTTGGCGCCAGCATCAGAACCAATCATAACAAAAGGAGCTTTCATTATCATCTTTACATCTTCTTCGCACATACCAAAACTTACTATATCCACCAGTCCCTCATTATCTATTAATAATTTAATGATTACCTCGTGGGGTAGTAATTTCTGCAATTCTGAAATTTGCCAGAGGTTAAGTCCTTCCAGGTTTTTATCACTTGGGCATTTGGCGATTAAAACAGCTTCATAGTTATATTTATCTGGCATCCTTTGCTTAATACTACTTAATATCTGTGCAGAGGTTTCTGGATTTTTCAAACGCTCAACCATTTTATCTACTCCGCCATCGTGTGCCCAAGCAGGAACACGACTGGATAGACCGGTAGAAGCTGCAATATAGGGATACTGGTCACAGGTAACCTCAATTCCTGAATTGCGAGCTTTTTCTATCATAGACAAGCTTTGCTCAACCCTTCCCCAATTACTCTTGTCTGCAACTTTGTGGTGGGCGATTTCTACCTTAACCCTTGACTCTCTGCCAATGTTAAGAGCCTCTTCAACAGCTTCCAGAAGTTTATCAGTTTCGTTTCGCATATGGGTAGCATAAATTCCATCATGCCTGGTTACTACTTTAGCTAACTCAATAATCTCCCTAATTTCAGCATAACTTGAAGGTGGATAAATAAGCCCGGTAGTTAGCCCAAAGGAGCCTTCTTTTAGTGTAGATTCTAATAATTCTTTCATATCTTTCATTTCTTCAATAGTAGGAGCGCCCATCCCAAAACCCATAACACTGCCCCTGAGGTTTCCATGTCCTGTCAGGGCAAGGATATTGGTAGAGGAGCCTCCCCTTTCCACCAGCTCTAAATACTCTCCCATACTTTTCCAACTAAGGGGAATCCCGTGTAAGGAAAGCATTTTATCGGCTTGTATATGGGCTTCTCCCAAAAGAGGAGCAGCTGATGAACCACAATTTCCTAAAACTTCAGTAGTGACGCCCTGCCTAATCTTACTCTCCATTAGTGGATTTATTAAAACTGCTTCATCAGAATGGGTATGCATGTCAATGAAACCAGGTGCAATGCATAAACCTGAGGCATCTATAACTTCAATAGCTTCTACTTCGGATAGACTGCCAACTTCAACAATTTTGTCCTTTACAATACCTACATCTTTAAATACACTCCTGGTGTTTAATCCGTCTATTACCAGACCACTTTTAATTAAAATATCCAGCATTTTCCACCTACCTTTCTTACTTAAAAAATAACATTCTTAAAGATACTAACAAAAAGAAAAACCCAAAAACCTTTTTTAATACCTCTGATGGTAGCAAATTAGCTATTTTTGCTCCGAAAAGCATTCCCAAAAATACTCCTATACATATTAAGGCAGCCGCTTTAATATCCAGATTTCCCTGTCTAAAATAAGTATAGGCCGCTAATAGTCCTACCGGTAAAACAAAAACAGCTAACGAGGTTCCTTGTGCTTGGTGTTGGGAAAACCCAAAAAAATATATCAATGAGGGAACAATAATCACTCCGCCACCCACCCCAATAAGTCCGCCTAAGGTCCCCGCTACCAAGCCTAATAAAATAAATAATGGATTCATATTTCCTACCTCACATATTTTAATCTATTAAAATATCTAAATAAAAAAAGAAGGTTGAAACCTGCAGGTTTTATTTATTATTTCTTGCCTTCTATCTCTCTAATGGTTTTGAAGGTTTTTTTAACAAACCAGGGCCATTCTTTGCCTGAACTATACCACTTTTCCAGCCACTCCCTGGTTTGGTTGTTAGATAGATTTCCTGTTCCTGGTTTTAACATACCCAATTGATAGGAAGTATTATTATTTATGGCTTGCATCTCTTCTGACCTATATTTTTTAGAGATGAGAGAGGCGACTTTAGTTTCCAGGAAATTATCCTCACTATGGCTGGTGATAATTATTTCCAGGTTAGACCGGTTATAAGAAGATAATTCTTTTTTAAAGTTACTACTCACTCCGTAGTCATCAATTACTATACGACATTTAAAGGAGCTGTACTGGTCCAGAAAGTATTCGCATAGACTCAGATATTTCTCATCTAATAAATTATTTAAAATCTTGGGCTTAACTTCTTTAGGAGTTATCTGCAATACTTTATAAGTTAACCCTTCATCTTTAATCCTTTCAATTTGCTGAAACATTTTATGCCAGTATTCATCTGTTTGAGACTTTTTAGAATCAACAGAGCTTAAAATTGAAGACAGATTACTGGCTTTACTGTAAGGAATGGCTACCCCTACTAAGTAGATGCTGCCAAAAATCTCCCCTTTTCCGGTCTCATCAAAACCAATTAAATAATCATATAGTTCAGGGGTTTCCCCGCTAAGAACAGTTTCTAATTCTAATAAACATTTAGAGGCTCTAAGGTGGGAATATCTGGCTGGAGTTGCATAGAGAGTACCATTGTTATAAAAAATATAAGTAATGCTTGCCAAAGACAAACGCCATTTTTCAGTGGAGTTAGTTATCGGCTTTTCAACTCCACCACTTTTTATTATCCAGGACCTTGCTTCTTTTTCTTGGTTCTCTGAAACATTCCTCCAGGTTCTGCCTTGCACTGCTTTAACCAATCCTTATCTTTTTAATAGGTCAGCAACATAGTCAGCAACCTGGGAAGGTATTTCTGCCACTTTAACTCCAGCTTGCTTGAGGGACTCCACCTTGCTTTTAAACCCACCTGCTCCACGCTCAATAATAGCCCCCGCATGCCCCATTCTTTTACCAGGAGGTGCGCTTTTTCCGGCAATATAGCCTACCACTGGTTTAGTCATAGATTTTATATAAATGGAGGCTTCTTCCTCCTGTCTTCCACCTATCTCTCCAATTAGAACCACTGCTCGAGTTTCGTTATCCTTTTCAAACAACCTTAAGATATCCACAAAGCTTAACCCCACCACACTATCTCCACCTAACCCTAAACAGGTAGTCTGGCCGACACCCCTTAAAGATAGGTTAGAAACTATTTCATAGGTAAGCGTACCACTTCTGCTTACTACCCCAACTGGACCAGGGGTGAATATAGAGTTTGGAGGTATGCCAATTTTGGCTTGCCCGGCACTGCAAATTCCAAAACTGTTAGGTCCTATTTGAACAACATTTTTCTTTACACTATAATCAACTATCTGCAGGGCATCGTGAAAGGGTATGTGTTCCGTAACAATTACCAGCACCTTAATTCCAGCGCCAATGGCTTCAAAAGCAGCTTCTTTGGCCAAAGGAGCAGGTACAAAAATAACTGAGGCGTCAGCCTGCTGTTTTTCTATTGCTTCAGCAACTGTATCAAATACTGGAATTCCCTCAACCTCCATCCCTCCCCTTCCTGGAGTAACCCCAGCGACGATATTGGTTCCATAATTCATCATCTCCTTGGTGTGAAAACTTCCCTGTTTCCCGGTTATTCCCTGTACTACAACCCGGGTATTTTTATTAATTAATATTGACATTTACCGACCCCCTCTAAACCAGAAGCTGGTTTTGCTAAGGCCACTGCTTTCCTGGCAGCTTCTTCCATAGATTTGTATGCAGATAGATTATTCTCCTGTAAAACTGTAATTGCCTCTTCTTCTCTTGTCCCAGTAAGTCTTATTACCAGGGGAGCACAGAAATCAGTGGTCTTTTTAACTTTTAAAATAGCTCGGGCAACATCATCACAGCGAGTTATTCCACCGAATATATTAATAAAAATCACTTTTGGTTTAGTGTCATTAAGAAGTGATAAGGCTTTTGCCATAGGTTCAACGGCCGCCCCTCCTCCAGCATCCAGAAAATTAGCTGGCCTTCCACCAAAAATAGCTAATAAGTCAAGGGTAGCCATAGTAATTCCTGCACCGTTAGCCATAACAGCTATGTCACCATCTAACTGGACATAACTAAGTCCCAGAGCTTTAGCTTTTAGCTCCCATTCTTCACCTTCAGTTAAGCGGGGTAAATTCGGATGACGGTAAAGGGCATCATCATCAACATTAAATCTGGCATCAAGTGCGATTAGTTTATCGCCTGACCTCACCAGGGGGTTAATTTCCACCAATTCTGCATCATATTTGCGAAAGAGATTGTACATTTTAATTACTAAAGAAGAAAACTCGTTCATCAAATCACCCTGCATTCCCAATTTTCGGGCGATTTCCCTGCCAAGATAAGCATACACTCCTATATCTATATCCACTACTTTCTTTACTATGTATTCTTCAGAAACATCTTCTATATCCACACCTCCTTGCGAAGAAGCCAGAATAATAGGTTTTTTTAAAAAACTATCAGCGGTTATGGAAACATAGTATTCCTTATCTATTGTTAATTTTTCTTCAACTAACACTTTTTCTACTTTAAACCCTTTTAACATAGACCCCAGGATTCGGGTAGATTCATTAGTAACCTCGTTTTCATTATTAGCAAAAGCGATACCACCAGCCTTCCCTCTGCCCCCTGTTAAAACCTGGGACTTTATGGCAATAGGAAACCCGATATCTCTGGCAATAATTAAGGCTTCTTCTGGTGTTTGAGCAATTCCACCTTTAGGTAAAGGTATTCCTTCTGCTCGGAAAATACCTTTAGCTAAATACTCATATAACTTCATTCTATGCCTCCTCCATGCCTAATATCAGGAGTATAATCAGGAAGCAATAAGGGAGAAACCAATTCTGTTTTCACCCCTACCAATTCCAACTCCTTCTCATACAAACCCAGGTGGTTAAGATTTAAAGGTCCAATTTTTATTCCTTTAGATTTTCGGGCAGCAGCTAACCCAGCTTTTCTGCCAAAAACCAGCACATCCATAAGTGAATTTCCCATTAGCCGATTTCTACCATGAATTCCGCCCGATACTTCACCTGAAGCATACAAATTGGGTATGATAGTTTCACAATTGGGGTTAATTTCAATTCCACCATTTTGATAATGCAAGGTGGGATAAATAAGGATTGGTTCCTTAGCTATATCAATCCCATACCTCTCATACTGTCTGACCATGGCCGGAAGCTCTTTAGCTACTGTTCCTGTGCCATGAATAAAATCAATTAAGGGCGAATCAAGCCAAACGCCTTTCATCCCTGTAGGAGTAGTAACTCCTCTTTCTCTGGCATAACATTCCTTGATAATTCCTGAAGATACCACATCCCTGGTTTCCAGAGGATAGATAAATTGCTCCCCCAGAGCATTAACCAGTTGAGCACCAACCCCTCTTACTTTCTCGGTTACCAGCAGCCCTACAATTTGCTCGGGGTAAGCTGCTCCTGTAGGGTGAAACTGGGTTGCTTCCATAAATACTAACTTAACACCTACTCTATAAGCCATTACCAGTCCATCGGCAGTTGCCCCATAGTGGTTGGAGGTGGGAAACCCTCCTACATGTAACCTACCAAACCCTCCGGTAGATAAAATCGTTGTTTTAGCTTTTACTACCTGGTAAGTTCCTCTTTCCAGGTTCATAAGAACCGCACCAGCACATTGACCATCATCATCTAACAGAAGTTCTATGGCTGGAGCAAACTCTATAACCTCTATCCTCCTGTTTCTGACCTCATCTCTTAAGGTTCTCATTATTTCTGCTCCAGTGTAGTCTCGAGCAAAATGCATTCTCTTTCTACAGGTCCCTCCACCATGAATAGTAGCAAAAATTCCATCTTTATCTTTGTCAAACATGCAACCCAGACTTTCTAACCAGGACATAACGAGGGGGGCTTCTTTAACCAACAGTTCAACCAGGTCAGGCTTATTTTGAAAACCACCACCGCCAAGCATATCAAGATAATGTAGTAAAGGCGTATCATTTTCTTTGGTAGCCGCTTGAATACCACCTTGAGCCATCATGGTGTTGGCATCTCCCAACCTTAACTTGGTAGTAATTATAACGGAGGCTCCTTCCGCTTGAGCCATCAAAGCTGCAGCTGCTCCTGCTCCTCCACCTCCAATGATTAACACATCTACCTCGTAATCAGGGGTATTCAGATTAATATCTGCAGGGTTTAACCTGCTCCTGGATTCCAATAAATTAGCTACCTCATGAGGAACTTTGAAGCCTTTACTGGCACCAACTTTCAAGGCTCTAAGGGTATCTTCTCTGAAATCAGGGTGGAAACTGTTTAAAAGAGCCTGCTTATCATCAGGAGATAGCAAAGGGAACTTCTCTTTAGCCCTCATGGGCCGAGTCTTTTCCACTATTTTAATTGATTCATATATATTAGCTGGGTAGTTCATCAATACCTCTCTACTACTCAATGACCCTGGAATTATACAGGGATTTAATTTCGCTTATATCTTTTACTTTCATTTCTAACAATTCAGCATCGTATTCCCCGGAGCTTATCCCTGCTACTCTTCTCTCAAGATGAAATGATTTTGACGCTATATACTTCCCGTATAGCCTTCTGCACAAAATAGAAACATAATACTGGACTATCTCTGCTGGACACCTGGAAGCACATAATCCGCACATGATACAGTCAAAAGAGAGATTAGCAACTTTGGCAATATCCCCTCTCATAGCGGCTGCCATCGTATCCATAACTTTTAAATTCTGAGGACATACTTTGTCACAGGTACGACATCCAAGACAACGACTAAGTTCAGGATATAATTGGACTAAACCCGATAAAGTCGGTTTAACCTTTTCTATATCATATAGTGCTTTATTAGCTGGATAGAAGGGAATCATAGTCAGGTACATACCCTCTTCAGCTACCATCTGACAGGCCAATCCTACTTTCAACTTATAATCACCTGGTAATCTATAAACGGTACCGCATGCTCCGCAGAATCCACCCCGGCATCCGCATCCCCTGACGAATTTGTGTCCAGTATATTCCATAGCTTTCATAACCGTCAAACCATCAGGAATTTCATAAGGTTTCCCCATAATATAAATGGTAATCATTCTCTGACGCATTTTATCTCCTCCTTAATACTCCTTAGGTAAATTTTTTAACTCTTTTAGAGTAAATACCGGTCCATCGAGACAAATATATTTGTTACCAATATTACATCTACCACACTTACCGATACCGCATTTCATTTTCATTTCCAGAGTAGTAACCGTATCTTCCTCAGGAAAATTTAGGTCGTTTAGAGCCTCCAAACTGTATTTAATCATAATAGGGGGACCGCAGGTGAAAGCAACTGTGTTATCAGGAGAGGGATTTAACTCTTTTAGGATTTTGGGTACTACCCCTACTTTACCCTGCCAACCATTGGTAGCCACATCCACAGTTATATGCACTTCAGTATTTTTTATATTGGACCAGATGTTAAATAACTCTTCCTTAAACACTAGGTCGGCTGGAGTTCTGGCACCATAAATAATACTGATTTTTCCGAAATCGTCCCGTTTAAGAAATGAGTAGTGAATCAGAGACCTTAAAGGTGCAAGCCCTATACCGCCACCTATGAAAAGCAAATTCTGGCCTTTTATTCTTTCCACAGGAAAAGTATTACCATAAGGACCCCTTAAGCCAACTTTATCTCCTTCGCACATAGAATGTAGGTAAGAAGTTACTTTACCCATTTTTTTTACACTAAGCTCAAGTGAATTTTCACCAGGAATAAAGGAAGATATAGAAATGGGGGCTTCGCCCCTACCAAATACCGATAATTCTACAAATTGGCCCGGTAAGTGATGGAAATCTCCTTCTAAGAATACCAGACGAAAAGTTTTAATATCCCCTGTTTCCTGGGTTATTTTTTCAATAGAAGCTATCCTTGGTAGATAAGGATTCTGTATTTGGTTTAAGTTATTCATGGTTTATAGCTCCTATAACTCTGGTAATATCAATATCTACCGGGCAATTTCTTAAGCATCTCCCACATCCCACGCAAGCTATACTACCGTAGCGGCTGACGAAGTAACTGAGTTTGTGCAAAAACCTCTGCCTGATTCTTTCTTTCCTATTAGGCCTGGGATTGTGACCTGATGTCATGTTGGTAAAGGAAAAAAACTGACAGGAATCCCAGCACCTGAATCTTCGGCCCTCATTTTTGGCTAACTCATCAGCAATATCAAAACAATGACAGGTAGAGCAAAGATAAGTGCATATTCCACATCCCAGGCAGGTTTCAGCAAGCTCTTCCCAGATTGGGTGTTCAAATATTATTTCAACATCTCTAAATATCTCAGTATCTTTCTTAGCAAAGCCTACCGAAAAACCTTCTCGTGCTTGAGATTGAATTTCTAAAGCCCTGGTTATTTCTTCCTCTCCAGCTTTCTCAAAATACACAGGTAAATCTTTGATTAATTGTTGACCCTCCTTCGTGTTAGCAGTAACAAGATACTTTTCCCCCAAATCGGTTAAGAAAATATCAACAGAACTGTCTTTTCCGGGGTCAACCTCTAATGAAGAACAAAAGCAGTAAATTTGAGGATTAGAGCACCCCAGTCCTATTAACAGGGTATTATTCCTCTTTTGAAGATAATAGACATCTTCACTTTTTTCTTTAAATACCTCGTCTAATATGGTTAAACTTCTGGAATCACAGGGTCTTATCCCGAAAATAATTCTCCGAGAGGTTTCTAAATTCTCCTCAATTAACTCCTCTTTTTTATAATTAATGGTAAAAAGTGTTTCCTGTTGGGGAAGAAACAAACCTTTAGGGGGTAGAAGGGTATTAGTAAATTCCATATTGAAATTATTATTTAACTTATACCTCTTGAAATTGACCATTCCCTCTTCTTCTACAGGAACAAATATTTCAAACTCTTTATATAGAGTATTTAATAAATCTTTAACCTTTGATTTTTTTAAGAGGAAGTATTTGGTTTCAGGATTATTTGAACTCATCGGTATCCTCCTGGCAGAAAGTCTTAAAGGGTGAAAGTTCATCAACTTGTAATCCAGCCTGATAACCAAAGGCATCCTTAACTTCCTTAGCCAGCTTTTTGTTTAATTTCATTAAAGGTATATTAACCGGACAGACTCTCTCGCACTCACCGCATTCCACACAGAGAGTTGCGGTATGAAAGGCTCTAGTAAGGTGATAAACATAGTTTTCTGGGGTCTTAGACTCTTTGCTAATCCATAAACCTTCTTGGCTATCAAACATACAGGTAGGACAAAAACAAGCAGGGCAAACATTCCTGCAAGCATAACACCGTAAACATCTTGAAAAATGTTTGAGCCAAAACTCAAGCCTTCCCTCATAGTCCACATCCTCAAGAGATTCAAAATAAGGAATAGTTTGGTTTCTTATTTCATGATTATTCTCATCAGAGATAGAAATAAAATCATCAGCATAAGTGGAATGTTGAAAATCGCAAACCAAGCATTTATCCAGTAAACAATCACTTTTCAGAACTTCTATACTTGACTCCGATGTCTTAATAACCAGATTTAGAGCATTTTCCTCAATTTCTATGACTTTAGAGACTGGGATGCCTGAAAAATTCTCCAGTTTTTGCCAATTAAGTACTCCATCGCAGGCAACCTGAATAATATACAGGTTTTCTTTTTTTACCTGGTTATTCTTAATAAGCTCTACTATGCTTTTAAGGTCACATTTTTTAGCAACGATCCCTATTTTTTCTCCTCTCTGACTGATGGGTTTTAAAAAAGTGGAAAGGTTAAACTGACAAAACCTATTCCAGATGACCTTTTCAACTTCAGTTTGTTTCCGAATCATAAATGGGCGGGTTTTAAACCATAAGCTTCCCTTTTCATAGCCAATCACATAATCAACTACTTTTTCGTTTAATAACTGGTTTATCTTCTGTTTGAGTGTATCAGTAAGCTCTATATAAGTTTGGTTCTTCACAAGCTACTCCCCGAGTTTTTGGGAAAAGGCTTATCCTGTATTTTTTCCAACCTGCTTATTATATCCTTAACAGATTCGGCAAACTTTCCCCCTTCAGCAGCAGATATCCAATAAAGTTGGAGCCTTTCAGGATTAATCCCACAAAATTCTATTAGTCTTTTAAGCACCGTCAATCTCCTTCGGGTAAAATAATTACCGTTAGAATAGTGGCAATCACCTGGATGACATCCAGCAACCATCACTCCATCCACGCCTTTAGATAAAGCTTTCAGGATAAAAGTGGGGTTAATTCTACTGGAACAGGGTATCTTGATAATTCGGATATTAGCAGGATATTTTAACCTGCTGGTTCCAGCTAAATCCGCTCCAGCATAACTACACCACTGACAGCAAAAAGCTACTATTTCCATAACAATGCTTCCAGTTCTGCCATAATCTGCTGGTTGGTATAGCCTTTAAGGTCAATGGCTCCACTTCGGCAAATTACCGTACAGGAACCACAACCCTGGCAGAGAGCTGAATTTACTTTAGCAATTATTTTTCCTCGGTAATCCTCTTTCTCAATTGCTCCATAAGGACAAACAATTTCGCAGGATAAACACCCTGAGCACTCATCCTGGTTAACTATAGAAACCGTTGGTTCAGCCAATACAGCATTTCGTGAGAACAAAGACAACAGTTTAGAAGCGGTTGCGCTTCCCTGGGCAACTGATTCAGCGATATCTTTGGGTGCATGACCGCATCCCGCAAGATACACTCCTCGGGTCATACATTCAACCGGTTTTAACTTGGGGTGAGCTTCTTGAATAAAGCCATGTTCATCTGTGGATATTTTTAGCTTATTGGCAAGTTCTTTCACTCCATTTGAGGGAACCATGGCTGAGGCTAAGACAACCATATCAGCATTAATTTCAATTTTTTTCCCGCTTAAGGTGTCCATTCCCCATACTACCAGTTTTCCATCTTCTTCAAATACCCGGGATACCTGGCCACGAAGGTATAGTATTCCTGCTTCTTCTACGCTTCGGTGAACAAATTCCTCATAACCCTTTCCCCCAGCCCTGATATCCATATAAAAGATATAAACCTGCCCATCGGGCACTTTATGTTTATATAATCTTGCTTGTTTAGCAGTGTACATACAACATATCTTAGAACAATAAGGCTTGCCTTTCTCTTGATCCCTGGACCCAGCACATTGGATGAAAACAATCTCTCTGGGTATTTTTCCATCTGAAGGGCGTCTGATAACTCCGGAAAAAGGACCTGAAGATGAATTAATGCGTTCATATTGCATACCGTCAACTACATCTGTATATTTTCCATATCCATATTCAGCTAACTCCGATTTATCTATTAAATCATAACCGGTAGCCACTATTATAGCACCTACTTTTTCCTTGACAATTTGGTCCTGTTTCTGGAAGTCAATAGCACCTGCCGGGCAAAGTTTTACGCAAACCCCACATTTCCCTTTGTTTAAGAAGATACAACTTTCTTTATCTATGGATACTTTAAAAGGGACTGCTTGTGGAAAAGCCATATCTATGGATTTTCTATCTTTCAAACCACATTCAAATTCAGAATAGGTTTTCTGTGGGCATTTTTCAACACAAATATTACAACCTGTACATTTATCCCAATCTACAAAAGTAGACTTTTTCCTGATATCTACTTCATAATTCCCCACATAACCTTTAACTTCTTCTACTTCACAGTAGGGCATCATTTTTATTCTGGGATGCCTGGCAACCTCAGCAGTTTTAGGGGTAAGAATGCATTGAGCGCAATCAAGGGTGGGAAATGTTTCAGATAGTTGGGTC
>QLTX01000003.1 GCA_018725175.1 Candidatus Psychracetigena formicireducens | reverse complement strand
CCCCAGTTTTTGCTGCAAAAAAGAAATTTAGTTTTCTATCGCGGATTTTGGGTTATTTATAGTTACCGTTAGTTTATAATATGGTATGGAATTAACAGTTCTGTATCCACATACTAAAAGCAAGTTCATAGCTAAATATTTACTTTACCAGCATAAAATCAAGTGGATTAAAATAGGTGAAAAAATCCCCGAAGCTCCCCTACTGGTTACTGCAGGCGGCGATGGAACCATTCATTATGCGGTTAATCGTATAAACTTAGATAAAACTAAACTATTAGTTTTACCTTTAGGAAGGGGCAACGCTTTTGCCAGGATTTTTAATCTTCCTATAGGTCTTTTATCTGACAAAGATATCCTCACAGGCCAGGAGCTGGAGGTCCAGCTCCTGGAAGTTAACAATCGCCTGGCTATTTTTGCTACAGGTATGGGTAAGGGTGGAGAAGTTATGCACTATGCCAACCCTTATTCCCAATTTGGATTTCCCTCCTACATTTTAAGCACCTTAAAATCTATCCAGACCACTCCTGCTTATAGCTTCACAATTAATAACAACCTTTATCCTGATTTGTTAACCGTAGAAATTTCACTCTGGGGTATGGCTGGCTATGGTTTGCCCTTTACTAATAGCTCTACCATTGGTCCTTACCTGACCATGATAAAAGGAAACCCTTTAATGGCTGCTTTCAAATTTTTACTGGGTCAATTTCCGGATTGGGAAGGAGCTAAAACAATAAAGGGAGAGGCATTTACCCTAAAAACCGAGGAAGAGATTAACGCTCATATTGATGGAGAAAACTTCTTAACCCGTTATTTAGAAGTAAAATTATCTCCCAAAAAGGTAAATATTATCAAGCCTCAGGTTAGTTTATTTACTAATTCTTGAAATATTTCTCCTCGCTCTTCAAAGTTAGAAAACTGGTCAAATGAGGCGCAGGCTGGGGAAAGTAAAACAGTATCTCCATTTATAGACTTTTCATAAGCTAATTGAACCGCCTCCTGTAGGTTTTCCAGAATAAAAAATTTATTAAATCCAGCCAGGTAGAGCGCTTCAGCAATTTTATGCTTGGTACTTCCTATAAGGTAGGCTAAAACGACCTTGTTTTTATAAATCTCTTTACCCATATCTGAAAAGTCCATATTTTTTTCACTACCACCTAAAATTAAGTGTTTAGGACCGGGCACTGCTTTTAAAGCTGTGATAGTAGCCTGTGGAGTGGTGGCTTTAGAGTCGTTTATATAGACTACACCTCTTATTTCCTTAACTTTCTGTAAACGGTGAGGTAATCCGCTAAAATCTTTTATGGATTTGGCTATTTGTTGAGGTCGGACACCCACAAAAGAGGTTGCTGAAACTGCGGCTAAGACATTTTGCAGGTTATGAATCCCGGGTAAAGATATATCTTTAGTAGATATAACCAGGATTTCTTCATTTTCATATCGGTAATAAATATGACTATTTTTAAGGAAAGCTCCCTCCATTTTATGTTCTTTAAGGGAAAAATATGCTTTCCGGGTAGGGGCTTTTTCCATTAAAATTTGCACCCTGATATCGTCTAAATTTCCAATAAGCAAATCCGATGGCACCATATTCTTAAAAAGGCGGGAGATAGTGGACTCAAATTCTTCAAGAGTACTATGCCTATCCAGATGGTCGGGAAAAATATTAAGAATCAGGGCAATACGGGGACAAAAAGTATCAATAGATTCCAGTTGAAAAGAACTGGCTTCAACTACCAGCCAACCATCTGCTGAAACCTTTTTAACCACTTCGGTTAAAGCTGGCCTTATATTGCCACCCAGGCCCGCTGGAACACCCGAATCTTTAAGTATTTTGTAAATAAGTGAGGTTGTAGTACTTTTCCCATGAGTCTCACTTATAGCAATTATCGGCGTTTTAGTATTCCTGTAAGCTAACTCCAGCTCCCCCCAAACTGGTATTCCTTTTCTCTTAGCTTCTTCAACTAACGGGATTCCAGGAGAAACCCCCGGGCTTATAATAATTAACTCAGTATCTTCCAACAAATTTGAGGGATGTTTTCCCAGAACCAGTTGCACTTGATCTAATGGTGGTTCTTTAAAACGCTCTTTAACACTAAAGTTCAAATCTGTTCCTGTTACCAGGGCACCCTTATTCAGTAAAAGTTTAGCTGAGCCTATACCGCTATCAGCTAACCCCACTATCAGGCACTTTTTTCCCTCATAATCCATTATTTAACACCTTTAATATCTCTTCCATTTTAACTCCTCGTGAACCCTTTATAAGCACCAAGTCATCTTTTATAAGATTTTTCTCTAACCACCTACCCGCCATTTTTGAATCATTAAAATGCTTACCGGGCACACCTTTGCTGCGAAATAGCCTGGCCTTTTCCCCAACCGTAATAAGTATCTGGGGTGATAAATTCTCAATAACAGGAGCAAATTTCTTATGCTCCTCTTCAGCCAGTATCCCTAATTCCCGCATCTCTCCCAGGATTAACACTTTTCTCTTACCTTCAAGATTGCTAAATAACTCCAGAGATGCTTTTAGAGATAGTGGATTTGAATTATAATAATCTATTAATAATAAGGCACCGTAAAACAGTTTCTTTTCCATTCTTCCCCAAACTGGTTTAAAATTACTTAAAGCTTTTGCTCCATCGTAGGGAGGAACACCCATAAGATATCCAACAGTTAAAGCGCCTAAAGAGTTCATCGCCATATGTTCCCCTATAGCATCTTTCATAAAATAATTAATCTCACCTTCGGGGGTAGAGGCTATTATTTTTATTCCTTCCGGGCTAGAATTGCTATCTTTCATCAAAAAAGTATCTCCCTTAAAACCATAAGTAAAAATCTTATTAGGACAATCCCTACCTAACGACATAACCAGTTCATCATCAGCATTTAATACTACCCAGCCAGTTTCAGAAATTGATTTCAGAAGAACGCCCCCCTCTTCCTCTTTGACTCCTGCTAAAGAGCCAAAGTATTCGGTATGAGAGGGTCCAAGGGTAGTAATTATAACAGAAGTAGGTCTTATAATATCTGTCAAGAGATTTAAATCACCTATTTTTTGAGCTCCGTACTCTACTATTCTTACTTGGGGAGTTTCTTCATCATTAAGCAGATATAAAGGTATGCCTATCTCAGTGTTCATATTTCCCGGGGTAGCAGTTACCTGATATTTACAGGATAACACTTCTTTTATCATTTCTTTGGTAGTGGTTTTTCCTGCACTGCCACCTACCCCTATAGTAAAAGCGGGGTTTTTTTGAGAAACCCACTTACCCAGGTTAATTAAAGCTAATAGCGTATTTTCCACGACAATTTCTAAGGGGAAAACTCCCATTTTTTGTGTTAGTAAGGCTCCTTTGGCACCCCTTTCATGAGCATCAGCACCAAAAAGATGTCCATCGGTATTCTCCCCTTTTAAAGCAATAAAAAAAGACCCCTCGGTTGCCTGCCTTGAATCAGCGACATAATGGGAGAAACTGATACCTGCATCTCCTAAGAGTCTCCCAGAAGTTATCTGACTTAATAAATCTGCTTTAATTAACATTTTTCGCTAGTATCAACATCCGGGTTGATTCAAGATTAAATATCGTCCCGTTATAATCCCCAAATACCTTATCCACCATAAATCCTGTTTCTTCCAACAGCCGTTTCATTTCAGTAAAGGAGTAAAGTCTTAGTTCCCTGTGAACTTCTTTCTTTTCATTATTATTATAATAGTAGATTCTCCGAGTATGTTGAATGCCTGTGTGAATGTCAAAACGGTGCCTTTCCAGTAAAGTAAAATAAGGGTACTCCCGAATTTCATCTGTTTTGAAGTATCTGATTATATGGTCGCGGTTTTCCATATCCAGAAATAAATAACCACCTTTTTTTAACACCTGCTTAATTTCTAACAGAGTCTTAGCGTCATCTTCTTCGGTAAAATACCCAAAAGAAGTGAAAAATAAGGCTACTAAATCAAAAGTATTGTTTTGTATAGGAAGTTTCCTCATATCACTCTGAACCAGGTCCATTTTTCTGTCTTTGCTGTTATTTTTTTCCCGGGCTTTTAACAGGTATTGGCGATTAAAATCTATCCCAACAACTTTATAAGAATACTGGAAAAATATTTCCTGGTGTCTTCCGTAACCACATCCCAGGTCAAGAATCCAGCTATCCCTGCTAACCCCGGTTTCACTAACAACAAACTTTACCTGCTTAATATTTCTATGGGGATCGTCTTTATTAAGAAGTGTCCAGAGGTAATCCTGGTCAAAATATGAGTTAACCCAATCTTCCAACTTTATTCAAAAGAATTTAAAGATAACCTTAAGATTTTTCCCCTGGTTGTGCCAACTCCGAGAAGGTCTCCCCATGGAAAGAGAGAGAAAACAGGAATAGTGTTCAAAGAATAGGTTCCTTTACTCTCAACTCTGTTATTTTGGGTAAACTGAAAAGCTTTCAGATTCCAGATAAAATGACCAGTTTCTATATCTCTTTCGCCCCGGGTTGAGATAACAATTTCACCATTTCTCATAATAGCTACGATTTCCCTTCGTAAAATATTAGTGGTATTTTGATAACTCCATACCGTTTCCATTTTTTCTCCGCTTTTGATAAGATACAGGCTAAAAATATCATTATAGTGGGTAGAAACGAGAAAATGACCCGGTCGGGGGTGGTTAAAAAAACTGAGGAAAGTACCCTTTATTTCCAGTGATTGGTTATCGTTTCTAAGGAGAATGGTCCTGTTTTCAGCAGGAACTGTAGCAGCCAGAGTATGTCTTGTATCCATAAGAAAATCAACAGCATTTTGCACTTTAAAAACATTTCTCTTATCCAACCTGTATATCCCTGTGGAAGTAAGGTAGTAAATATTCCCATCGGTATGTTTATACAACTCTAAAGGTGTTTCAGCGTATTTCATAGTTTCTATGATTTTAGCCTGAGATGAACTTATTTTATGAATAACCCCACTTTTATCGTTTAGTTCAGCAGAAACCAGTAAAACATCATCATCCTGAAAAACTAACGATTTTGGTGCATCAGCTATAAATTCAAAATAAAGAGGTTCTCCTTCATTAGAAACTATTCCCACACTTTTATCCTCTCCGATAAAAGCCATCTTGTCTCTGGTTACGGTCATTACAACCCCTCTACTTGGAGCTCTTAACGATATAAAAACCCCGCTTTTATCAATATGATAAAAGCGGTTTGCTACTTGCGAAAAAACAAAGCTAATTTCACCATCTGGTAAAGCTATTCCTGCGTCTATCCAGATATCCTGTTGAATTGTTTGACCTTCTTCTCTCCCTGGCATTTCAATTTTAGGTATCTCTATTACTAATTCGTCTGCTTTAGTAGTTATATCTATAGGTAAAAACGGCAAACCGCTCTTTCTGACAAAATAATACACTCCTCCGGCTAAGGTGATTATTAATACTGATAAAACAGTAATAATAACAATATATTTTTTATTCAATTAACACCGCCTTAATAAATTCTTGTATACTATGATTATACTATAAATTAACAGGTGTTTATGAATACGCTGATTATTGCAGAAAAACTTAGTGTGGCAGATTCTCTTGCCCGTTTTTTAAAACTTGAAAAAAGTAAGGGTGGTTTTTTTCAGGGGAATAATTATATTGTCTCCTGGGCATCAGGGCATTTACTTGAACTTTATAATCCTGATGATTATGACAAGAAACTTAAATGGTGGTCCTGGAAAACTCTTCCGATAATTCCCGAGGTCTTTAAAATCAAATCCAAAGACCATAAACAACTGGATATACTTTTAAAACTAATCAAGAAAAAAGAGGTTAAACAGTTAGTAAATGCTTGCGATCCAGGAAGAGAGGGAGAGTTAATTTTCCGATATATTTACGAATACAGCCAATGTCAGACTCCAGTGAAAAGGCTCTGGTTAAATGCCTTAACTCAGGAAGCTATTTCTGAATCACTTAAAAATTTAATTAACCAGGAGTCCCTAAATCCATTATATATAGCAGCTAAAAGTCGAGCTGAAGCTGATTGGTTGGTAGGTATTAACGGTTCCCGCTCCTTTACTTTAAAACACAAGCTTCTTCTTCCTGTAGGTAGAGTTCAAACACCAACTCTGGCAATAATTGCCAGGCGGGACCGGGAGATAGAATCCTTCATCCCACAAACTTTCTACGAATTATTTGCAGATTTTTTAACTGATAAAGGTTCTTATCAAGGAAAATGGCAGGGCTCCGAGGGCGACAGGTCTTTTGACAAAAAATCAATGGAAGAAATAAATGTGAGGATAAAAAATAAAAACGGTACGATAAAAACTTTTAAAGAAGCTGAAGAAAAGGTAATTGCTCCCCTTTTATTTGACCTGGGCTCTTTGCAAAAAGAAGCTAACCAGAGATTTGGCTTTTCTGCTTCTCGTACCTTGAAAATCGCTCAAACTTTGTATGAATCTAAGAAATTAATAACCTATCCCAGGACCGATAGCAGATACCTACCTGCTTCCTATACCAAAGAGATGCCAGCAATAATAAAAGCATTAAAGAGCTCGGTTTATTCTCCCTATACAATTCCTCTGGGAAAAACAACCAACCTTAAAACCAGAATATTTAATGACACCAAAGTAACTGACCACCACGCCATTGTACCCACCTCCACTGAACCGGTTTTAACCAGTTTAAGCAAAGATGAAGTTAGAGTTTACGATGCAATAGTAAGAAGGTTTTTAGCTGCTTTTTACCATCCAGACCTATACCGGAAAGTATATATAGAAACCCTGGTGGAAAAAGAACTGTTTATTACTTCAGAAAAAGTAATGATCAAACCTGGATGGTCGGTAGTTTATGACCGGGCACCTGGAGAAACCAGGATAGCTTTCCAGTTAAATAAAGGCGACCCTGCAAAAGTTATTAATTCTCATATAGAAGAAGGAGTTACCCAACCTCCTCCTCATTACAATGATGGTACCCTTATTTCCATTTTAGAAACTGCCGGGAAACTAATAGATGATGAAGAACTAAAAGAGGCTTTAAAAGACAAAGGACTGGGCACTCCAGCCACCCGAGCACAAATAATTGACAAGCTAATTTTGTATGGGTACATAGAGAGGGAAGCTAATTTATTAAAAATTACCTCTAAGGGTAAAGAGTTCGTGGAAGTTATTGAAAAAGAAAACCTAGATTTAATTTCTCCAGACCTTACCGCCGAATGGGAATTCAGACTTAAAATGATTGAGAAAGAAAAGGAAACCAGAGACGCTTTTATGAAAGATATCAAAGAGTTTGTTGTCAATATGGTCGAAGGTATTAAAGCCTCCGAAACCAGTTCTTCACTTACGGTAACCAGAAGGGTGGCCCTGGGTACAGCCTGCCCTTTATGCGGGAAAAATGTAAAAGAAAACCGTTTAGCCTACGCTTGTGAAGGATACAAAGAGGGCTGTAAAATGACCATCTGGAAAAAAAGCTTTGGTAGAATTATATCTTCTAAAGAAGCAGAAAAATTATTGGAAAATAAAAAGATTGGACCTTTATGGTTTACCTCCAGAGCAGGGAAAAAATATTTAGCTTCTCTGGTTATTACTGAAGATGGAGTTATCCTGGAATTTGAAAATAACCTTCCTGCTAAAAAAAGTAATAGAAAAAGTAACCAGAGTGATAAACAAGCTGATAATCCAGATGTAAAGAAAAGAGTCAAAAAAGAAGTTTTCATTGAAAATAACTACCATGATGTCGGTGGTGGGGTCAAGAAGCCAGAAATCGTTCCAGAAAAGAATCTCGTGAAAAAGCGTAAAAGCCCCATCAAAAAAATAGTAAATCAAGAGGCCCAGAAAAAGAAGAACTATAAAACTAAAACCACTACTAATAGAAAGAAGATTACTCCTTAACTTAATATCTTTTTTATTTAAAAGCATATATAAAGCAGCTATAATCAGGAATAGAACCACTATCCCCAGGAGAATTAAAATTCTCACATCCTGTAAATGGATTATTTCCTTGGTATTAAATAGGGTCAGGTAACCAGAATCTGTTTTTACAGAAAAAACTGAGGGGGTAGAAAAAGAAAAGAAAAATCTAATTAGGGAATTGTATATTTCAATAGGCCTATCAACTGTATGTAATTCAGCCTGCTCCAGGGTGTTATGCTTATCTAACCCGTAGATATAAAAAAGAGGATTAAAAGCAACTATATAAGTAGAGCTCATTACCACACCTATTAAAACCAACATAGAAACCAAGGTTATTAATCCTTTATTAATCGTCACAAAAACCACCATTGATTGTTTTTAACTTAATTATATTATAATATAATTCTATTATATTATAATATAATTCTAACATCACAGTTATAAGCTGGTGGACTACTATAAGCAGCTTAAGGATAGTTCTGTTGGACACAGTGCTACGGTTATTGATTATAAATAAGTGATATGCTATCATTTTGATAGAGAATCGGGATGAAGATAAGTAACTCCCAAAATGGTCATATAGACGCAATAATTGCGTATAATAGTGAGTTAGTTAGAATTAATTACTTTTAAAAGGAGGATTTAATATGAAGAAAAAGATTTATTTGCTGGCTATTTTAATCTCTGTAGTGGGTTTATTATCAGTAATTGGAATTAACGACTTGCTGATAGCCCAAACTGCTCCACCAGGGTCAAGTAACGACCCCATTGTAACCAAATCTTATGTAGATGCAAAATTTGATGAGCTAATGAGAGAAATTAACCTACTTAAAGCTCAGAATAGAGTTTTTTTACAAGAGATTGCCACTCTTAAAAACCAAATAGCTACTTTAACGACTACTCCATCAACCCCCACACAAACCGGAACAGTTACTTCCTCATCTTTAAATATGAGATCAGGATCGGGGACTAACTTCTCTGTTATCAGAACTCTAACACTGGGAACAGAGTTTACAGTCCTTAGAACAGAAGGAGTATGGCTTCAAATAAGACTTAGGGATGGTAGAACAGGATGGGTTCACTCTGGATTCGTAAGATTATCCCCCTAATCATATTTCTAATTGCGTTAGTAACTATACCCATAACTCAGGCGAGCGCTAACCCGGATATTAAGATTGGATTAGCGGTAAGACAGACTTCTGCAAATATTTCCATTAATAAAGGTATGTATTTCCTGGAAATCCCCCTGAGCCAGGAGAGCGCGCTACTCAACGAATCAGACAGGTTAACAATTCAAATAAACCACAGAAGCCAACCAACCTTCTCTGTGGTGGTAGGCCCTTTTGTTAGGTTAGGTCTTTTCCCTTTTGAAAATGAGGAAGGAGCCTTGAAAGCTCTTATTAAAATAAACAATTTAGGCTTTCTGGGCAATATCATCGCTTTCACTTCTATACCAACCTATGTAATTGAGATTGGTAGGTTTCAGGATATCCTGGAAGCCGAAATTTTCCGTCTTCAACTGGAAGCACATTTTTCGGGTCCAGTAATTCTTCCTACCTTGAGGAATGGAGTGTTAATAAGACACCCTGAATTTGAAATATTTTACCCAACCTTTGATAGTGTCCCTTTATCAAAAATCATAAATATTAGGCCTTTTGGCTCTGGTCTCCTTAATTATGGTACCAGAACCTATAGAGGATCTTTAGGAATATTCTGGTCCCCTTCGCAGGAAGATTTTCAGGTAATTAATGAACTACCTATAGAGGATTACTTATTGGGCGTAGTTCCTTCGGAAATGCCTGATTCTTTTAATATTGAAGCTTTGAAAGCCCAGGCAATAGCAGCTAGAACTTATGCTCTAAGAAACTTTGGTAGATTTAGAAGAAAAGGGTTTGATTTATGCGATACTTCTATCAGTCAGGTATATAGAGGTTTTACAGCTGAAAGACCAAACTCTACCCAAGCTTTAATAGACACTTACGGAATGGTATTGCACCATAATGGAGATTTAGCCCATACCTTTTACCATTCCACTTCAGGAGGAAGAACAGAAAATGTTGAAAATGTTTGGGGTGGGCTACCCATTCCCTATTTAGTGGCTGTTGATAGCCCTTTTGAAACTGCATCTCCTCACTTTACCTGGGTTAGAAACCTAACCTTACCCCAGATAACTGATATGATTAATCGGCTTTTAGTAAGTAGAGGACTTTCCTCGGTAGGCAATATTAGAGATATTCAGGTATTAAGACGCGGACAGTCGCCTCGAATCCTCACTGCTCGAATTATTGGAGACAGGGGAAATGCTGATGTGAGCGGAGGATTTATAAGATCTGCTCTTTCGCTTAGAGAAACCTGGGCTTTTTTTGAGTTTGATGGTGGTCCAGGTAGAAAAGTTTTTACCATTAATGCCTCTAATAATGTCGTGGAATCCCGACTGGGAGATTTACTTGATTTTTCATCTATAGGAAACAACCAGAGCATTGTTATCAAAGGTCGGGAATCCCAGGAAAATATCCCCGTTAGATGGCAAAATGTGACAGTCTCTGGTAGGGGCTGGGGTCACGGTGTGGGCATGTCTCAATGGGGTGCACAGGGCCTGGCTCAAAATGGTTGGAATTTTGAAAGAATCCTGCAACATTTCTACCCAGGTACTATAGTTACCAAAATTTATTAATAAAAAAGGGGGCTTTCTTAAAAACCCCCTTTTCTGTTGCCGATTCTTCTGTTTTTAATTAAAACTCAGTTACACCGGTGAATTTAAATCCTTTTATCTTCAGTGCTGGTACCAAAGAAGCCCCAAACCCTAGAGGTATTAAACTCCGTTCTTTTCCCACCATCTCCACTTTTTCCAGGGCTTCAAAATAGGACTGGGTAAACCTAAGGTTTTTTATCGGTTTTACAGTCCTACCATTTTCTATCAAGAAGGTTCCATCTCGAGTCATACCCGTAATGACCGCTTTCACCGGGTCAATAGGATTAGTATAGTGGAAACGGGTAACAAATACTCCTTTTTCCACTGACTTAATCATTTCTTCCAGGCTAAATTCACCAGCATCCATAAACAGATTGGAAGGTAAGGCACCGTAGTAAGCAAAGGTGGCCGGTAAATTGTGCCCGGTTGGTTCCACGCCAGCTTTTTTCGCAGTAAAGGAGTCATAAACCAGGCCTTTAGCTATACCTCTTTCAATCAGGGGAATTTTTTTCTTGGCTAAACCTTCAAAATCAAATGGAATAGGCATGCCCAGATGGTTCTGATTGTCATCGTATATGGTGACCAGGGGTGAAGCAACCTGCTGTCCCATTTTCATTTTTATATAGGAGCGCCCTTCTTCAGCAGCCTTACCATTAAAGCTTAAATAAGATAACATCTGTAATATATCTGAAGTGGCGTAAGGTTTGATTACTACATCATACTCACCTGCTTCAATAGATTGGGGATTTAAAGTATTCAGGCAGGTAGTTATAGCCTCATCAGAAATTTTGATAATATCAAGCTTGTCTAAACCTGCATTAACTGTTTCGCCATACCCACTACCACCTTCTTGAAGACATATAATCCTAAACTCAGACCTGGTAAAAGGAAAATAGGCTTTCAAGCCTTTAGTATTCATAATACACAGCTCTAAAACTTCCGTGGTAAGTGCTCCATAAGCTTCAACTCTGCGAGCTTTTGCCTTCTGAACAGCCCTACCGACTATTACAGCCCTATCCTCCGGCGAAGCCTTAATGGTGGACTCGGATACTGAATTAACAGTATGGTAAATTTGTGGTTCAGGTAGGTCTGGCAGGTAAGGGTTAACTGGCATTAACTGCGCAATCGTCCTGGCATTAGATAACGCTTTTTCAACTCCCAGTTTAGAAGTATCGTTAGTAGAACTAATACCCATCTTTTGGTCTTGAATATAAGATAAGGTTAGCTCAGTGTTGTTTTCTGAAACATTCTGATGTATCTCTCCCCTGGCAAAACGGGTAAGGTTAGAAACAGTAGATAAAATAGTTACTTTTAAATCAGCCTTACCAGCTAATTCTAAAGCTTTTAAACCTATCTCCCTTAACTTCTTTTCACCAATCATTTGGCTACCCCCATTCGCACATTCCGAAACCTGGCGGGAACTGTGCCATGACCAACTCTGGCAGTTTGGGGAGGTTCTCCCTTGCCGCAGTTAGGCAAACCCCAAACCCTGAAGTAGTCAGCATTACACAAAGCATCCATACTTCTCCAGAACTCATAGGTAATACCGGTATAGGTAGGATTTTTGTGTATTTCTCCCAGTTTTCCATCTTTGATTTCATAAGCGATTTCGCACCCAAACTGGAAATTTAACCGTTTATCATCTATGGACCAGGACTTGTTAGTTAACATGTAGAAACCATGGTCAACTTCACCGATAAGTTCTTCCAGGGTTTTATCTCCGGGCTCTATATTTATATTGGTCATCCTGATGAGGGGAAGCCTATTCCAACCATCAGCTCTCATGGTAGCGTTGCTCTTCTGATTCAAAATCATTGCTGTTTCTCTGGAAGTGAGGTAACCAACAAACTGTCCTGCTTTTACCAGATAGGTTTTCCTGGCCTTAACTCCCTCGTCATCATAAGCAAAACTTCCTAGTCCATAAGGCTCAGTAGCATCCTGGTATAGGTTTACCAGCGACGAACCATATTGAAAGTTATTCAATTTATCGGGGGTTAAAAAACTGGTACCAGCATAACTCGCTTCACTCCCCAGAACCCGGTCTAATTCGGTTGGGTGACCACAAGATTCATGGATTTGCAGGGTCATCTGAGTGCTATCCAGAATAAGGGTGGAAACTACTGCAGGTACCGGTGGTGCTTTGAGCAGTTGAGTAGCTTCTTCTCCAACTCGGGCAGCGTTTTCGGATAATTTTAATCCTTCTACAAACTCCCACCCGGCTTTACGATAGTCTCCACCAAAGGAACTGGGGTAACTTCTCGTTTGAACCTCTCCATCTTTAATGGCTAAAGCGGAAATTCCTGCACCACTTTCTATAAATGATTGTTCAATATATGAGCCCTCGGAAGAGGCAAAGGTTTTGTCTTCTTTAAAAAACTCCATAGATACTTCCCCAATCTTAATATCTTCAGAAGTATGAAGTAATTTTTCTGCTTCCATCATCAACTTAACTTTTTCGTTGAACGGTACTTTGAAGGGGTCTTTCTCACAATTGGTTACCCATTTATCGTTTATAACTTCGGTGGGAACTAAAATAGTCTCTCTATCTTTCACCATTCTGGAAGCACGGGCGATATTGAAAGCTTCTTCAGCTGTTCTTTTAAAGCCTTCGCTTCCAAATTGAGATGATGAGCTAAAACCCCAGGCTCCTTTAAATAAAACCCTTACACCATAACCATAATCAACAATAGAGGAGGCTGTTTCAACTCTTTGATTTTTTACTTTAATTTTTTCAATCTCTCTTCGGACTATCCTCACATCTGCATAATTTACCCCGGGGAGAGAAAGAAACCCTAAGATTTCTCTTGTTTCATTCTTCATTTCATTACTTACCTCTTTTTGCTATAAAATCTTCCAGCAAAACAAACAGTAGATTTAATAAGACCCCAGTGAAAGAAGCCAGAGCTAAAATCGACACTTTATACCCACCAAAGTAAACTCCAGTTCCTTCTAATGCTCCCTCGCCAAACACCAGGATACCTCCAGGCATTAAGCCAAGGCCGATGATTACAACGGGGATTATCAGGTTCTTAGCTTGAGAGAAATCTACATCCCCGGTTATCATAATTTTAAAACCGAGAACAATAATCAAGCCAACTGTAACCATCAACAAGCTGTTCAAAACGGAAAAAGGTATTGCTCCAACCAGGGCTTCCAGTTTTCCAGAAAAAGCTAATAAAATAGTTAATCCAGCAGCTATTAAAATTGGTAAAGTCTTTTTCTCATCTAAAAGTGCCATTGACCCTGTTATCTGGCCATAGGGCGTTACCGGGGGAGACCCCACCAATCCTACTATCAGGTTAGCAATTCCATTCCCCAATAAAGTGTTACTAAGCCCAGGTTCAATAAACACATCTTTTTCTACTACCTGACTGACAGCAAAAACCTGACCAATATGGTCTATCATAGCAGCAATAGCACCGGGTATTATCCACAAGAAAGCACGTAATTGAAAGGTAGGGTAGACAAATTCAGGAATAGAAAACATAGGAGCGTTAATAAATCTGGTAAGATCAATGTTACCTCTAAAGAAACCTGCAATTACACCTACTACTATTCCCAATAATAATGAGTAGGGTCGGGTTTCTTTCCTGTAGCTTAAAGCTACAATTGATAAAATGGTTATTAGGGATAAGGTCAAATCAGCAGATACATTGACAGAAATATCGGGTAATAAAGTAAGCCCTACCAATACAATTATGGGACCAATAACCACCGGAGGAAAGTATTTGGGAATTCTGTAAAGACCAACTAATTTAATTAAGAAGCTCATTGCAAAGTAAGCAATAGCGGAAATCATAACTGCAAATGCTACGCCACCAGTGAGTAATTCTATCCGTATTGAACTGATAAGGGCAATATAAGCAAAAGAAACTCCCATAAATACTGGCACTTTACCTTTACCTACAAAAAACATAATAAAAGTAGATACTCCTGCACCCAGGAGTGACAGGTTGGTTGGGACACCCATAGCGGTAGAAATAAAAACTATACCGCTGTAGGCAACAACAAGAAGTTGTAAGGAAACAAATGCTGTTTTAATCATCGTTCTTGAACCTCCATTATTTTATTTTTAATAAAAAAACTATTCAAAGTAAGGTTTAACTTCTACCTCTTCCCCTTCTTTTAAACCCAGTGTTCGGGCTGACTTATCAGCAATTACCAGAGCTTTTCCTAAACCCGTTTTAAGTTCAGCAATAAATATAGTTCCTCTGATAAACACTCTACCGGTGAATAAATTGTTTTCTACCCAATTATTTGCTATATTTTTATCCATTTGCACCATATCTTTTGAGATAGAGAAACTCTTCACCACGGTTAACTTAATTCCTGGAGCATCTGTTGTAGGCATAGAAACTGCCTTTTTAACAGGAGAAGGGCTACCAGGTCTTACTATTCCAGCCCTGATCAGGTGGATTAAGGCTTCAAGCTCTTTGATACCTACCTTACCCTCTTCATCTAAGATAGCTTTCATTTTGACCCGGGTAGCTACCAGTAACAACATTTTTAACTCAAGGCTACTTAGTACTATTTCCGAGTAATCACTTTCCACAACTAAATCGGTGTCTAAAGGGGGAATAAAATCCTTTATTTCATTCCAGATGTCACCTAACACTGATAAGTACATAGAAAGCTCTTCATGAGACTTGGTTATAGTATTATTTGAGGTTATTTTATTAGGGTTAAAAATAAAAGGTCCACTTTTTAAAATTAATAACCTTTCCAGAATTTTTTCACCCTCATTTTCTCCATGTTCTGCATGAATAACCCCTTTTTCATCAAAATAAATACTCCACTCGTCTCCAGGATAAGGGTGAAACACCAATGCACCTTTTCTCTTAGAGATTATAACCAGGTTAATAAGGTCAGTAAGCGAAAAATCCTTTAAATCACCTTCTAATGCCACCTATGCCATCACTCTCCTTTTTTTGTTGTTCTGGGTAATAGCCATTTTTTTAAATAATACCCCTTTTAAAACTAAACTTTCTACCCTTATTATAAGTTGTTTATCAATTAGGAAATTATATCAGATAAACCGTTTTACTACTTCTAGGTCTTCAATTTTATCTACATCCATACCTATTTCAGGATAGGGACAGAGCAACCCTCTAACTGGACCCTTAACGAAATGATAAGCTCTTCTCTCAATGTATTTAACGCTTAATAATCCCAATAGATAAAGGGCAACTATATCATACCCAACCAACCTAGCAATTTTTAAAGGATTTTTACGATAGTCAGTTGCTTTTTTTATTAATTGTTTTATTTCCCCCAGAAGGTTCCTCTCAACCAGAGCAATATTTCCCAGGGTAACCAAGCCCTCCTTCAAGCGGACATAAGTTCTTCTTGCTCCAGGATAACTCTTATCAATAACATTTTTGGTAATATAGGGCATAACTACCCGGGCACTACTTTTCAGGCCTTCATCTATAAACCACTGAATATGATTAGCTTTAACCAGAGGAATGTCTGCGCTACAGATTAAGATATAGTCTGATGATGTTTTCTCAAAACCTTTGAAAAGATTATCTGTTAGACTGGCATTGCTATCAACCCAGAAATGGTAATCATTCCCTACCACTTCGGCAACCTCTTTGCTGGCTACCAATACAACTTTACCAATATTATTCACACTTTTTAATTCCTGTAAAGGATACCAAACCATGGGCTTTGAATTAATAAGTAAGAGAGATTTATAGCTGGCTTTTTCTGGCAAAAAGCTTCTGCCTCCAGCTAAAACTACAATATCTATCATAAAAATACTCCTTTTAACCTTCTGAAAGTATCTTCCAGGGCTTCTCCTAATACTCTTATGTCGGAGATTACGGGCATAAAGTTGGTATCACCCTCCCACCTGGGAACAATATGAAAATGGATATGATTATCAATTCCTACCCCAGCTGCTTTCCCGATATTAACCCCAAGATTAAACCCCTGGGGATTAAACACAGCTTTAAGATTATCTATGCTCAAAATAACTGTTTTTATTATATCAATCATTTCTCCTTCCTGTAAATCACCCATATTACTAAGATGTTGGTAAGGAACAACCATCAGGTGACCGATATTATAGGGGTACCTATTTAACATAATTAAGCAGTATTTACTACGCATGAGTACAAGATTTTTCGCATCATTCTCTGATTTGGCAATTGAACAAAGAATGCATCCCGTTTCTTTTTCCTGTTGCAGGTAAATTATCCTCCAGGGTCTGAACATTATATTTTCAAACAACTAGAACCTCCAGTGTTCAAATATTTCAAATGATATTATGAATATATTATAAAGGTTTTTGTTAATCTGGTAAAATTATAAATAAAAAAAACGATTTAAAGGAAGGATTACGAAATGCATCCCCAAAGAGCAGCTTTAGCTAAAGAAAATACACGACAAACTGTTCTCTTAAAAAGTGGATTTTATCTTATCTTAATAACTTATCTGACCTTGTTCATCAGACTGAACCTGGTGGATAGGATAAGGGAATTTAGTTTGTTTAAAGAACCCGATTGGTGGTCTGTTGGTTTGTTTACTTTACTTATGTTATTACCTTTACTACCCCTAAAACTACTATTTGATTGGTCTTTACTATATTACATCCCTAAAAAGTTTGGGCTGATTAAATATAACTTATTCCATTTCTTAAAAAAATCAGCTCAATCTATGTTAATTATTTATCTGCTGCTCACACTTTATTCCTACCTGTATTATTACAGTATTCCCTTAAAGCTTCCAGGTTTTATACCGGTTGCTTTTTCCGTTTTAATTACTCCCTCGGTCATAGCTATACTGATTTTTGGTTTAACTCTTTTATGCTCTCCATTAGTACCTAAGTTTTTGAAACTTTCTCCTCTGGAAGAAAGCACTTCCAAAAGATTTAATAAATTACTTAATAAGCACCATTTGAAACCATCCCACCTGGCAACTTTTAAAGATAGCGATAAAACAAATAGTATGTCAGCATTTTTCACAGGCTTTGGCCCATTCAAAAAAATTGTATTTTCAGAAAATTTACTAAAAAAAGCTGCTCAGGAGGAGTTAGAAGTTGTAGGTGTTCATGAAATTGGACATTACCGTTATGGTCATTTTTTAAAAGGTTTAACCCTATTTTCTGCTTTAATTTTCTTCTATACCTATATCGGAATATCTTTACTTAAAAGGTTTGGTCAAGCCCTAAACTCAGGCGCCTTACCCGATCTGGCGAATTTTCCCTTATTATTTCTGTTTCTGCTAATCATAAACTTAGTAGGTTGGCCCTTATATCTCAGCATAAAAAGAGAGTGGGAGTACAATGTGGACCGATTTGCCATTAAGGCAATTAATAATTCTCGTTCTTTTATTTCTATCATGGAAAAGTTTATGGAAAGCAACTTGAAAGACCCTAACCCTCACTATTTAATCAGAATATTATTTTTTACCCATCCTCCTATCATTGATAGAATAAATCTTGCTAAAAAATTCAGAAAATGATAATATTACAGGTTAAATTATTTTTTGGAGGTATCCAGGTTGGCAAATATTAAATCTGCGATAAAAAGAATTAAAATTACTGAAAAGGAAACTAATATAAATAAAGCCTTAAAAACTCAGGTTAAAACAGCCACTAAAAAATGTCGCCAGGCTATTGACTCTGCAAACGCTGATTTATCAAAAGAAATGATAAGAATGGCTCAAAAAACTATTGACAAGGCGTGTAAAAAAGGCATATTACATAAAAATACAGCTTCCCGTAAGAAAAGTAGTTTGATGAAAAGCCTTAAAGTTTAGTATATTTCTTATTAATTATTTAAGATACAGGGGAGGGTTCAAGAATTTTCCTAATTCTTTCTATAGAAACGCCCTCCCCTGTATAATTTATGACCAGGAGAACTGATTCCCAGATAAGTGGACTTTTCGTTTCCACTTCAAACCTTTCAGGAACCTGAGTTAAAAATCTTCTTATAATACTCTCTTTTTTCATTCCAATAACCGAATCTAACGATCCAATCATCCCTACATCGCTGATAAAAAGGGTGCTGTTTGCCAATATTCTTTCGTCAGCAGTTTGCACATGGGTGTGCGACCCTATTACTGCTGATGCTGTTCCGGACAAATAATGGGCAAGAGCTATTTTTTCTGAAGTTGCTTCAGCGTGAAAGTCTATAATCAGTATGGGAGATTCTTTCTTCATAGCTAGAGCGAATTCTTTACCAATACGAAACGGGCAATCTAGGGTAGGCATAAAAACCCTTCCCTGTAGATTTAAAACTCCTATTTTTAATTGCTTCTTTTCCCAGAAGACATAACCCTTTCCCGGTGCTAAAGGGGGATAATTTTGTGGTCTAATTAAGAAATGCTCAGTATTAAAACAAGAAAGACCTTCTTTCTTATCAAAACCATGGTTACCCGTGGTAACCACATCCACCCCTGACTCAAATATATCATTTATAGTGTCAGGAGTTAAACCCGTCCCACCGGCGAGGTTTTCTCCGTTGGCAATAACCATATCCACCGAATACTGTTCACGAAAGAGAGGTAAATATCTTTTTACAGCACTTCTTCCAGGTAAACCGATTATGTCCCCTAAAAATAATACCCTTATTAAACTCATCTTTTACTTAGCGTAGTCAACCACCCGAGTTTCTCTTATAACTGTAACTTTTATAAGACCTGGATAGGCTACTTCTTTTTCAATTCTTTGAGCAATATCATGCGCTACTTTAGCTGCTTGATTATCGGTAATTTTGTCAGGTTTAACAATTACTCTCACCTCTCTACCAGCCTGAACAGCAAAAGCTTTTTCCACGCCCTGGATTGAATCAGCTATTTTTTCTAAAGACTCCAGTCTTTTTAGATAAACTTCCAGGTTTTCCCTCCTGGCGCCAGGCCTACTCGCAGAAATAGAGTCGGAAACCTGAACAATAACGGGGTAAAGAGTCCTCATTTCTTCATCTTCATGATGAGCAGCTACCGCATGAATTACCTCAGAGTTTTCCCCATACCTTTCCAATAATTTAGCACCCAATAAAGCATGGGTGCCTTCCTCTTCATGGTCAATGGCTTTACCTATATCATGCAGAAGTCCTGCTCTTCTGGCAATATTTACATCTAATTTCAATTCTGTAGACAGAGCTGCTGAAAGCTGGGCAACCTCAATAGAGTGTTGTAGGACATTCTGTCCATAACTTGTTCTAAAAAATAGTCTACCTAATGTTTTTACTACCTCAGGCTTTATTCCCCGAGTACCGGTCTGTAGAACAGCTTTTTCGCCCTCCACCTTAATTTTCTCGTCAACTTCCTTTTTTGCTTTTTCAATCATTTCTTCAATTCTACCCGGGTGGATTCTTCCATCACTTATCAGTCTTTCCAGAGAAATACGGGCTATCTCTCTTCTTATTGGGTCAAAAGAAGATAGTACCACAGCTTCAGGTGTGTCATCAACAATCAAATCAACTCCCGTGAGAGTTTCAAATGCCCTTATGTTCCTTCCTTCCCTTCCAATAAGTCTGCCTTTAATTTCATCGTTAGGTAAAGAAACCGTAGTTACCGTAATTTCAGCAGTGTGGTCAAGAGCGCATCTCTGGATAGCTGTAGCCAGAATATGTTGAGCTTTAGTTTTTGATTCCTCTTCAATAATTTTAGTGGCTTCCTTAACCTTTATTCCAATTTCTTCAGTAAGATCATGCTCAATTTTAGTTAACAGTAGAGATTTAGCTTCGCTCTCTGAAAGGTTGCTCAGTTTATATAAAACAGCCTTTTCTTTTTCTAAAGAGTCTTTTAAATCTCTTTCCAGGCGGTTTAAATATGTTTCTCTATCATGAATTGATCTTTCTTTTCTTTCAATGTTTTCAATTCTTTTATCAACTGTCTCTTCTTTCTGGATAACTCTTCGCTCCAACTTTGAAAGTTCATTTTTCTTTTCTTTAATTTCTGTTTCTATTTCATTCTTCTTCCTGTGAATTTCTTCCTTGGCTTCTAAAAGCATCTCCCTTTTCTTTTCCAGAGCTTCCTTGTAATAGGCTTCTAAAAATAAACGCTTCTTCTCTTCTTCTTTTTTACGGTAAATAACCAATAATAAATAGGTTACCACCGCAAAAAAGGCAACTCCTCCTATAAAGCTGTAAATAATCGTTTCCATCATATATCACCTTTTTCTTTTTCAAATTCTTTAATCAAGCCAAGGATAATTCCTTGAGAAAACCCTTTTCTTATTAGAAATGAATAAATTTTCTGTTTTTGTTTGGCTTGATCTATATTGCTTTTTGTTATCTTTCTAGATATTTTTTTAAATACCTCATTAGCCAGCAAAGCCTCTTCTTCTTCAGTATAAAGAGACTCGGCTAGTTCTAATGATTCACTATCATACTCTTCTCTTTTTAAATTGTATAAAAACGCTTTTCTACCATAATTGCAGTTTGCCTTCAGCTTTTCCCAGGCTCTGATAATTTGCTTCTTTTCATCTAAATAACCTTTTTGTACAAGTTCGTTAATCACCTTCTCTGCCAGGGAAGGTTCAAAACCTTTACTGATCAGCTTTCTCATAAGCAATTTATTTGGATAATCCTTAAAACCGATAAGACGAAGAGCTTGCTTTATCCCTTCTTCGTAGGTAATAGACATTATATTTATTAGGTTATATTTCTGCTGTACTTTCTTTATTTTTAGCCGTTACAGTTTTACTTTTAAGGTTAAAAAAAGTATCTTTAATTATTTTTTCCAATTCAGCAAAAGCTTCGGGATGCTCTTCCAGATAAAGCTTAGCATTCTCTTTACCCTGTCCTAACCTTAAATCTCCCCAATAGAACCAGCTTCCACTCTTGGAAACAACTCCAGCCTGCACTCCCAGGTCAATAAGAGAAGCTGTTTTAGATACACCTTTACCATAAATAAGTTCAAACTCGGCTTGCTTGAATGGTGGAGATAGTTTATTCTTAACTATCCTTACTTTAACAACTGACCCAATGGTGTCAGTTCCCTGTTTAACTACATCAATCTTTCTGATATCAACCCGTTGAGAAGCATAAAACTTTAAAGCCCTTCCGCCAGGAGTGGTTTCATGTGGTCCTGCTTGAAAACCTGTGGAAATCTTCTCTCTCAGTTGGTTAAGAAAAATTACACAAGTTCGGGATTTATTAATAGACCCTACTAACCTTCGCAAGGATTGAGACATTAAACGAGCTTGTAAACCCATGAAGGAATCGCCAAAATCTCCCTCTAACTCCGCTTTAGGAACCAGGGCGGCTACCGTATCAATTACTACTAAATCAACGGCCTGGCTTCTTACCAGAATCTCAGCTATCTCCAGTGCTTGCTCTCCATAGTCTGGTTGGGATATCAGTAGGTTCTTGGCATCGACCCCCAGTGCTTGGGCATAGGAAAGGTCAAGAGCATGTTCGGTGTCAATAAAAGCAACTGTCCCTCCCAACTTCTGCGTTTCACTGACAGCATGCAGGGCGACAGTAGTTTTTCCCGACCCTTCAGGGCCAAAAATCTCAATAATTCTCCCACGGGGAAATCCACCAATTCCCAGGGCTATATCCAGAGGTAAGATTCCCGAAGGAATTACCTCCACATTAGCAACATCGGCTGAGCCCAACTTCATAATTGAACCTTTACCATGTGTTTTTTCAATCATTGCAAAAGCTTGTTCTAAAGCTTTTTCCTTATCTACAGACATATTTACTTCCCTACCTTTTTTTACAAATTTGTGAGAGGATATTCTCTTAAAACAGTATACACTGCACCGGCAGGATTTAATACAGTTTGGTAAAGATTTACCTGCTTTATTTCCAATAACTCATTTAAAGGTTCAATTGAGGGCATTTTGGAGTTTGTATATTTTCTGGCTAACCTTCCCAAAGTTAGGTGGGAAACAAAAGACTTATCGTCAAAATCAACTTTTTGTTCCCTCAAAGCACCAGAAATATCCTGATAAATATTTTTTAGGTACCCCTTGTCCTCCAGATTGAAAAAAATTACCCGAGGTTTCCTATTATCAGGAAAGGCGCCAGCATTAGTTATTCTAATTATAATGGAGGTAAATTGAGAGATTTTTTTCTGCATAATTCTGTGAATTAATTCTACTTCCTCAATTTTTCTTTCGCCAAAAAAATGCAAAGTAATATGCGTGTTTTGCGGTAAAACCCAGCGATATTCGGTATTGTTAACAGATAACTCTTGCAATACAGAATTAAGCTTGCCATAACACTGCCCGGTTATAGGAATGCCTGAAAATATTCTCAAATTAGTTTACCCCTCAGGTCAACAGTTTCATACCCGATTATTTTCACTTTTACGAAGTCGCCTACAGTTAGTTTTCTTCTTTTATTATGGATATAAACCAGCGAATCAATTTCCGGGGCATCATACTGTAATCTTCCATAAACCAAACCCTGATTAGTTTCAACCAGTAGTTCTCTAATACTCCCAACCAGACTTTTATTGTATTCTTCTAATATTGTAGCTTGCAGTTCCCGAGATTCTCTTAACCTACGAGAAATCGTCCGGGAGGATAACCTTCCCTTAAAAGCAAAAGCAGGGGTATTTTCTTCTGGGTAATATGGAAAAAAACCTGCTTTGGGTATGCGTAAATCAGAAAGTGAATGAAGAAGATGGTTAAAATGATTTCTACTTTCTCCGGGAAAACCAATAATAAAAGAGCTTCTTATGGCTACTTCCGGGATAACTTTCTTTATTTTCTCCAATAAATTAACTATAAACTTGTACCGATATGGTCTTCCCATAAGTTTTAATATATCATCATGGGTGTGTTGAAGAGGCAAATCAATATATTTAACTACTTTTTCTAAACCTGCCAGGGTGTCTATCAGCTCATTGTTAACTCGCATCGGGTTTAAATACATCAAACGAATCCAGAAGTTACCTGGAAGTTTATTGAGTTTTTTAAGTAAACACGCCAGAGAGTATTTACCGACAAGGTCTCTTCCATAAAATCCGGAATCCTGGGAAACCAGCACCAACTCTCTGATACCTTGAGCCAATAGATTTTCGGCCTCAGTAACGATGTCCTCCAGGGGTCGGCTCCTGAATTGACCTTTAATACTGGGTATGGTGCAGTAGGAGCATTTAATATCGCATCCCTCAGACAATTTAACATAAGCATAGGGAAAGGTTGAGATTGTATGTCTATCATCGCTGACAGACAGTAAGCCAGGAGGTCCTAATATCGTTTCCCGCTTATTCTCCTTAAGAAACTCAGCTACTTGAGGTAGTAGGGATGAACTTACTGCCATATCTATGCCTTCATAATTATGCCAGCTTCTATCTGTAAACCTATCTACCAGACAGCCAGCCAGGATAAGCTTGAAACCATATTTTTCCTTTATTTTTGATAATCTGTGAATTTCATCCAGCGATTCTTCTACTGCAGGCTTGATGAAGGAACAGGTATTAATAACCACTGTATCAGCTTTATCTGGTAACAATACTATTTCATCTCCATTCTTTACCAGGTGTGAAGCTAATATTTCAGAATCAACCCTGTTTTTAGGGCAGCCGAGCGAAACCAGGTAATATTTCATCAATCAGGAGGATAAAAGACAAGATCTCTTATTACTTCACCATCTTTGCCGATAGCCGGTTGCTCTACACCATTAACGATTAATTTTATAGCTCCTGCATTACCAATCCAGAGGCGGACCTCTTTTTCTCCCTTAAACTCCATTTCCTCACCCGCATAAAGTGTTCCTCTGAAAACAGGGGTTTCTATCTCATCAATATTTACTTGAATCCAACACCTATCTTTGACAACCACCAGTTTAACTGTAACTTCTTTTACTATAGGTGGTATGGGAAGGTTTTCTATCGGTTTACCCTCAACAGGTTGTTCTTCAACTTGAGGTGGTTGATTACCATTTATCGGTTTAAGGTTGGGTTCATCATTCCACAACATAATTACTGAAATCAGCACAATAAAGACCGCAGGAACTAAAATAAAAATCATATTTATTTTAACTTTTTCTTTACTTTTTTCTTCGGGATATAGTTTTTCGGGTATGGTAATTTGTTGTTCATCTTCGCTTTCTATACCTAAATAGCGAGCATAAGTTGAAAAAAACAGTTGGTAAATAAATAAATCGCCAAAAAAACTTACATCCCCGGTTTCGATAGCCTCTAACTTTTCCTGCGAAATCTTTAAGTCGCTGGTAACCTGTTCAAGCTCACGATTTAGGGATATTCTTCGTTCTCTTAGTTTGTGCCCTGCTTCCTGGTAGTTCATAATTTTTTTCACCATTAAATAATAACACTACCACATAGGGTTTTCTCATTAATTTATCAAAAAAGAACTGTGAAATCTTTTTTTCCCATTCTCTCTTGCTGGGCATTCCTGTGGTAACCAACTTTTTTATATATATTTTTAATTCAGCAAATAATTCTTCAGAACCTCTTTCGTATAACAAACCTATAGCCTTAACCTCGGGGTCTTTAATCAGCTCCTTTCCGCTATCGGAAAGATGAATCCCTACTACTACCACGCCTTCCCTAGAGAGTATGGATCTTTCGTAGAGAACTACTTCCTTTAAATCTCCTACTCCCAATCCATCAACATAAATATTATCCAGAGGTAAGTTCGCCGCTATCCTAATTTTCCCATCTATAATTTCTAACTTATCTCCGTTTTGTAATAACATAATTCTTTTAGGGTGAATTAACATTTCCGCTGCTAAACGAGCATGAGAAATGAGATGCCTTTCTTCTCCATGCACCGGCATAAAATACTTTGGCTTAACCAGGCTAAGGAGAAGCTTTAACTCCTCCTGCTTGGCATGTCCAGAAGTATGGACACCTAAAGCTTCTGAATGAAACAGCTCCACACCCTGCCACATCAGGCTATTTATTATGCTATTTACCGACCTTTCATTGCCTGGTATAGGGTCAGCTGAGATAATTACATAATCACCTTTCACTAATTGTAGCTTTTTATACTCCTTGTTAGCCATTCTTCTTAGTACTGACATTGGTTCGCCCTGACTTCCAGTTGTCAAAACAACCATTTTACTGCGGGGGTGTCGCGAAATATCATCCATATTGATAAAAACATCATATACATCTTCCAAATAACCTAATTTGCGTGCAGTCTCAATGGTTTTTAACATAGCTTTGCCATCAACAGCAACTTTTCTCCCATTTTTACGAGCATACTCAGCTACTTGACTAAGCCGGTGTACATTAGAAGCAAAAGTGGTAACTACGATTAATCCTTTACAGGTAGAGAAAATAGCATCCAGGTTTTTTCCCACCATTTTTTCACTCTTTACCTGGCCGGGTTCGTCAGCATTAGTACTATCAGACATAAATAAATTAACCCCTCTCTTACCCCATTCAGTAAAGCGAGCCAGGTCAGTGTATTGCCCATCAACAGGGGTACTGTCAATTTTGAAATCGCCCGAATGGACTATCAATCCCTGAGAAGTGTTTAAAGCATAGCCTATACCATCAGGTATGCTATGGCTGAGCCGAGCAAACTCAAATTGAAATGGTCCTATCTTGAGATTTTCTTCAGGTTTAAGGCAAACCAGGTCTGCCTCAATACCCTGCTCCTTTAATCTATGCTCTGCTAAACCAAGTGTTAAAGGTGTACCATAAATAGGAGCTTTTACCTCTCGTAAAAGATAGGCCAGTGCACCTACATGGTCTTCATGACCATGGGTTAAAATTACAGCTAACACTTTTTTGTTTTTAAGATAAGAAAAGTCGGGGATTAAAAAATCTACCCCCCAATCGCCTTCACCTGGAAATTTTAACCCGGCATCCACCACTACTATCTGGTTTTCATATTCCCAGATAGTGGAGTTTTTACCTATTTCCCCCAAACCCCCCAGGGGTATCATCAAAAGTTTTTTCATTTATTGGTATTGTTTAAAAAACAAAATTTCTTAATCTTCAGTTGAACCTTTCTGAGTAAGATTTATCCTTCCTAAATGGTCTATTTCTTTTACCACAACCATAACCTGGTCATTTATATTTAAGGAAACCTGGCCTCTTGACTTATAAGTATTAATAATCTGAGAGTTATGTAACAAACCTTCTTTAGAAGGAGCAATTTCAACGAAAACACCGAAAGGCACTATTCGGGTAACCCTACCTTCATAAGTTTCTCCAACTTTTACACCTTTTAAAATAGCATCAATGTATTTTTGAGCTTTTTGTAAGGCTTCTTTACTTGGAGCAGTAATATAGCCTTTACCAACTGAGTCTTTAATATCAATTTGAGCCCCAGTGTCCTGGCTTATCTTGCGAATCACTCTACCACCCGGGCCTATTAATTCACCAATTTTACCGGCTTCTATTTCAAAAGAGGTGATATGAGGCGCATAAAGCGAAAGGTCTGTCCTGGATGAGGATATATTGTTCTCCATACAGTCAAGTATAAAATTACGGCTCTTACGTGCTTCCTCAAAAGCTTCTTTTAAAAGGTTAACCTCAATACCAACAGTTTTATTATCCAACTGGATAGCAGTTACCCCAGTTCGGGTTCCTGCTACTTTAAAATCCATATCTCCCAAAGCATCTTCTATTCCCTGTATATCTACCAGTAGAGCATATTCTGGTCCTTCTTTTATTAAACCAATAGAGATACCTGCAACAGGAGATACTATGGGAACACCAGCATCCATTAAGGCCAGGCTACTACCACATACCGAAGCCATAGAGGTGGAACCGTTTGATTCTAAAACCTCGGATACTGTTCTAATAGTATAGGGAAAGGTTTCTTCTTCAGGTAAAATAGGAACAATGGCTCTTTCAGCCAGTGACCCATGGCCTATCTCTCTTCTTCCAGGACCTCTCATAGGCCTGGCTTCACCAACTGAGTAAGGTGGAAAGTTATAGTGATGCATATACCTTTTATACTCATCCATTCCTAATCCATCAATATGTTGAACATCTTGAAATGCTCCCAGAGTTACAGTTGTAAGCACCTGAGTTTGACCCCGGCTGAATACAGCTGAACCGTGAACTCTCGGCAAAACACCTGTGGTTACGCCAATCTCTCTTACTTCGTCAGGTTTTCTTCCATCAATTCTTATCTTATCATGAATAACCTGATATCTTAAAGCAGACTTAAAATATTTAAAAACAATAGATCGAATTAATGCCTCTTTTCCTGAACAATCCTCTTTAAAATATTCTACCCCTTCTTCAAGGAGTAAATACATGGCATCTTCTCGCTGAAGCTTATCACCAGTCTGAAAGTCTCCCCTGCTAAATCTTTCTTCTACAAATCTTTTCACTTTATCAACCAGTTCTTTATCATATTCAACTGTCTTCAAAATATCTTTTTGAGGGTTTACTTCCTTAACCAGTTCTGTAATCAAGTTAATAATAGGTTCTATTGCCTCCCTGGCAATTATCACCGCTTCTAATATTTGTTCTTCGGGAATTTCCTTGGCGTTAGCTTCTATCATCACTACATTATCCTTGGTAGCTGTAACTACCAGGTCTAGTGAACTCATATCTAATTCTTGAGCTATTGGGTTAACTACAAATTCACCGTTAATTTTACCGATTCGGACTGCTCCCAGGGGGATAGAGAAAGGTATATTTGAAAGGCACAAAGTTGCTGAAGCCCCGATTATTCCCAGAATATCAGGAAGATTTTCCTGGTCAACTGAAAGAGCAGTTGCTACAACTAGAACTTCCTTTTTATATTCTGCAGGAAATAGCGACCTTATGGACCTATCTATTAACCTGGATTTAAGTATTTCCTCTTCAGTTGGCCTCCCTTCTCTTCTAAAGTAACCACCGGGTATTTTCCCAGCAGCATACATTCGTTCACTGTACTCAACAGTTAGAGGAAGAAAGTCCAGGTCTTCTTTATCTTTTTTATCTGCAGTGACAGCAACCAGAACCACAGTGTCGCCATAGCGAACTAACACCGACCCACCAGCCTGTTTTGCCCAATCACCTGTACTTAATTCAAGAATCCTACCAAAATACTCTATAGTTTTTCTTATTTTATTCATCACTTTCTAAGGTTTAACCGGTCAGTAATGACCACATATCTATGGAAATCTTTTTTCTTAAGATAACTCAACAGCCTTCTCCGTTGGCCCACTAATTTCAATAAACCCAGTCGTGAATGAAAATCTTTTTTATGAACTTTCATATGAGTAGAAAGACTTTGAATCCTTTCAGTAATCAGGGCTATTTGAACCTCAGGAGAGCCAGTATCCTTTTCATGCACAGCGTAACTGGTTATCACCTCATTTTTTTTATCTTTTTCTAAAACCAAGGATATACCTCCTTCATTTATTATTTATTTATTATACCATAAAATCTGGTACCGACACCATGTTAAGTAAATATCTTGTTTTTTCTATGTCTCTAGATATTGCTAATCTCAGTTCTTCTGGTCCACTAAATTTCTTCTCTTCTCTTAAATATTTTACCGGGTATATTTCCAGGAAGTCGCCCATTAAATTTTGTGAGTAGTCTAAAATATGCACTTCAGGTACTATACTGTTACGGTTAAAAGTTGGGCTTATGCCTATATTTAATACACCCATGTAGAAATTACCCTTATAATTAACCCAGGAAGCATAAACTCCCAGAGGTGGGAGAAGTTTGTAACCAGGATGCCTCATATTAGCAGTTTCGTATCCAATTTGTGTTCCAATTTTGTTTCCAGCTACCACCACACCGTAAATTAAATAGGGATGCCCTAACATACTATTAGCCTCTTCTAACTTTCCTTCGTTTATTAATATCCTGATTTTTGAACTGGAAATAGGTCCTGAAGAGTTGGAAAAAAGTGGCACTACCCTAGCTTCCATACCTATCTCAGAAGCATATTTTACCAGATCAGAAGCTTCCCCTCCTTTGTCTTTACCGAAAGTAAAGTTCTCTCCGACCACTACCTGGCAAACTTGCATTTCTGTATGTATGCCTCTTAAAAACTCTTCAGCTGTAGAATTATAAACTGATTCAAAATCAACAACTTCTACCCGAGGAACACCGTATTTTTTGAGTAAAAGAAGCCTTTCTTCTAATGAACTTAAAACCTTGGAGGTTCGGTTAAAAAATAAAGAGGGTTGAGGCTCAAAAGTGATGGCTGTCAATAATAATCCACACTTTAAAGCCCTATCTTTTGCTTCTTTTATTAACTGTTGATGTCCAAGGTGGACACCATCAAATGAACCAATAATCACTAATGATTGCATATACCAATTTTTCCTTTTATAATATCTAATATTTCCTTTAAGACTAAATTTAGTTCTCCAGATATGGTAAACCCTGCTGCACGAGGGTGTCCTCCTCCACCCCATATTGAGGCAAGGGAATTAACATCAACTTCTCCTTTTGACCTGAGGCTAACCCTTAATATAGATGGCTCCACCTCCCTGATGAGTAAGGCTAACCGGCAATCCCGGTATCTCCTGAAAAATTCCACTAAACCTTCAGAATCACCATCTTTTACATTGAGGGTTGAATAAATCTGGTTAGGTATGCTACTCCAAATAATTCCATACTCATCCTCATATTGGCAATTATAGATGGCATACCCCCATAACTTCATCTGCCTTTTATTCATATTTTCTTTAACTGAACGGTGAATCTCAGAAATACTTACGCCATTTTTATAAAGATAAGTAACTATCTCTAAGGTATCTAGCCCAGCTGCTGCAAAGGCAAGATAGCCCGTATCTGTAAGAATCCCCATTAAAAATAACCTGGCTGATTCCTTTGGTAAAGCTTGCTCTCCCTTAAGAAGTCTGACTAACCCTTCGCAGGTGGAGGACCATTTTGGTTCTACCCAGTTAAAGTCACCAAATAAATCATTGCTTACATGGTGGTCAATATTGAAAATAACTGAGCTCGTTTCAGTTGTAGCTAAATCTTTCAAAATAGTTCTGGATGTATTTGCTGAATCAAGAACCACTATCCCTTTATACTTGCTAAACTCATCGGGATTCGTTAAATATTCATAATCTTCTTTATTTATAAGATTGTTATACGCTGAAGGAAGGCTTTCGCTAAGTAAAACCGTAGAACTAAGAGAATGATAATTTAGAAAAGTTTTTAAACCAAATATCGCACCAATAGCGTCTCCATCAGGATTTTCATGCGTGATGATTAATAAAGGGGTATGTTTTGCTAATAATTCTAAAAAGTTATTACTGGTTACCTTTTTTGATTTCATTTAAAATTTCATCAACTCTAAAACCTTTCTCAATAGAATAGTCTTCAAAAAAGGTAAAATCAGGAATATATCTGGTCCTGATTCTCTTGGCGAGTTCCCTCCTTATCCATGGAGAGTTATTATTCATAATGTTTACCGATAATTTCTTTTCTCGGGGTGTACCATAAGTACTAAGATATATTGAAGCATGTTTAAGGTCGGGGGAAATCTCTACTCCGGTAACGGTGGTATGTGTAAGAGCTGGATTTCCCATATCTTTTATTAGTATTTCGCCGATTTCTTTTTTTATCTGGGATTCCAATCTTTCTTTTTTAAAACTCAAATCTAAACCTCCAGAACTTTCACTTCTCTACCTACGACCAGGCAATCAAAGTTATCCTCAATGGCATCTATAGCTTTATTTAAGGTTGACATAGCCATCATTCTGGAATGTGCTGCCCGAGTTAATTCTAGAACTGAAATACTCGCGACATCCTCAGTATTAATCTCCACTAATGAAAGCTCATAATTCTTTTTTAAAAATGCTGAAATCCTTCTCATGAGATTTCTTTTATCTTTTAGTGTTTTAATACCTGGCAGTCTTAAGACTACTTTGCCAGTACCAATAGACATTATATACTATTCCTTAATAAAAAACTCTATCTCGTCGTTTTCAAAAAAATCCTGATAACCTTCCAGACGAATACCGCATTCCGTTCCTGCGGGTACTTCCTTAGCGTCATCTTTAAATCTTCTTAAAGAGGCGATCTTACCCTCTCTTATGACAACCCCATCTCTAATTACCCTAACTGAAGAGCTCCTCACTGCCTTACCGGAAGTAACCAGGCACCCAGCAACTATACCTATTTTAGGAACCTTAAAAAGTGCTTGTATTCTGGCTTTGCCTATTACCTTTTCTACTTCTACCTTAACTACCGCTCCCTTGAGCAAATTCTCTATATCCTCTAAAGCCTGGTATATAATTCGGTACAGTTTTATAGGAATATTTAATTCTTCAATAAGCTGATTTGCTTGAGGGTCAGGCCTAACATTAAATCCCACAATGACAGCACGGGAAACATAAGCTAAATTGACATCAGAGCTATTAATTCCTCCTATATCCTGGTGTAGAATCATAGGAGTAATACCCTCATGAGAAAGCTTCAATATGGACTGACTTAAAGCCTCCATAGACCCAACAGAGTCTGTTTTTAAAATAATATCAACAGTTTTGCGCTCCTGTTCTCCTCTTTTGATTAGTTCATCCAGGCTGGGAAGAGGTTTGGCAGTTTGCTCTATGGGTGTTTTTTGCTGGTCTGAAAGCTTATCGCGAGCCTCTTTGCTGGTGATTATTCTCATCAGGGAGCCCGCTGGAGGAATTTGCTCAAAGCCACTTATTTCAACAGGTATTGATGGTAACGCCTCTTTTAATTGTTTACCGAAGCTATCAACCAGAGATTTGGTTTTACCTACCACTTCATCAGCCTCAATATAATCACCAATCCTGAGTATCCCTTCTTTTAATATTACTGTGGCCAGGGGTCCTCTACCTTTATCCATTCTGGATTCAATGATTACCCCATTAGCTGGTACTCCAAGATCGGTTTTTAATTCCAGGATTTCAGTAAAAGTTAACACCATTTCTAATAATTCCTGGATGTTGGTACCTACTTTAGCTGATACATCAACATATACGGTATCCCCACCCCAAACATCTGGCAACAATCCATAGGATGACAATTCTTGCCTTATTTTCTGGTTATCTGAGCCAGGTTTGTCAATTTTGTTTACTACTACCATTACCGGTACTTTAGCTGCCTTAGCATGGTTTAATGCCTCCAGGGTTTGAGGTCTAATTCCTTCATCAGCAGCTACTACCAGTAAAACCAGGTCAGTAACCTGGGCTCCCCGGGCACGCATTGAGGTAAAAGCTTCATGACCAGGAGTATCAATAAAGGTGATAGATTTATTTTTTACTTTTACCTCATATGCACCTATTTTTTGAGTTATTCCTCCCACCTCGCCGCTTGCCACAGCTGTTTTCCTGATAGTATCTAATAAAGTTGTTTTACCGTGGTCAACATGACCCATGACAGTAACCACTGGTGCTTTAGTGATTATGCTGGTTTCTTTCTTTGCTTCAGGTTTAGCTGGTGGAGTAGGTTTCTCTATTTTAACTTCTTTAATTATGGAAGGAGGTATCCCTGTCTTAGATGCTTCAGTTGGAGGTATGTCAAGTATTGGTTCTGGAGTAGTCTCTTTCTTACTTAACAGCTCTATGACCATCTGAGTGGTATCTTCATCAATTTTTTTAGATGTTTCGGCTACCTTAAGACCCAAAGATAGTAAGGCTTTTATAACTTCTTTTACATCTAATCCATTTTTTTTAGCCAATTCACGCGGGCTTAATTTGCTCATCATTCCTCTGTTTTATATACTCCGTTAAATAGGCAAGTATATTGCTGGCTTCTTTGGTAGCAACATCTAACTTTAAATGTTTATCAAGAATACCTTTTTTCAATATACCCTTGATACATCCGATTTGAGGGCATACATAAGCTCCTCTACCGGATAGTTTATAACTAAAATCGCACTGAACACAATTATTAATTCTCACTAACCTTAGCAATTTACTCTTAGGTAGCTCACTTTTACATACAATACAAGTTCTTAATGGATTAGTTTTCACTCTTCCTCTATTATATCTATTTTTACACCGGTTAAGCGAGCAGCCAAATGAACATTTAAACCCCGAGAACCGATAGCTACTGACTTAGCGTTCCCCGTCTTAGAGACAAAAACTCTGGCAACTTTTTCTCGAGTACCTTCAGGATTATTTAGTTCTACAATCTCCACTCTGCTTACCTGTGCTGGACTTAACGCACTCATAACATACTCTTTTAAGTCTTTATTCCATTTGATAATATCAATTCTTTCACCTTTAAGTTCGTGAATTATACTTTGAATACGATGACCCTTTGGTCCAATGCATAAACCTACCGGTTCAATTCTATCGTTACGGGAACGAACAGCTACTTTTGACCTTAAGCCGCCTTCTCTAACTATATCCACAATTTCTACTTGACCCTGTTGTATTTCTGGAATCTCCATTTCCATAATTTTCCTTAAAAGTCCCGGGTGAGATCTGGACACAATAACCAATGGGTCTCGCCTCGTTTGTTCTACTTTTAAAATATAAACTTTCAGTCTATCACCCATGTTGTATTGTTCCTGACCCTGTTCTTTATTGGGCAAGAGTCCTTCACCTACGGATAGTTTAACATAATACCCTTTAGTGTCACTTCTCCATATCTGGCCTAAAATAATATCTCCCTCGCGAGCTGCAAAACTACTGATGATAGCTTCTCTTTCTCCTTCACGAACAGCCTGGGATATTATTTGCCTGGCTACCTGAATAGCAATCCTCCCAAACTCCTTGGGGATTGGTAGGTATATGTCCACAGAGTCGCCTATTTGAACCGCCGGGTTAAAACTTAAAGCTTCTGTCAGATTAATTTCCATAGCTTGGTCCAGCACCTCTTCCACCACTTTTTTCCTGACCAATAATCTAAGTTCGCCGCTTTTTTCATTAATATCTACAAAAAATTCGCCTGCACCATACTTCTTTCTATAAGCCGAGGTAATTCCTTTTTTAATTCCTTCAATAATCTTGATTTTAGGAATGCCTTTCAGTTTCTCTATTTCTTCAACTGCTGAAATCAACTCTCTGCTTGCCATCTTATATCTCCGGGGCTAAATTAGCCTGTAATATTAATCTAAAATTAATTGTTACCAATCCTTTTTCCCCTAAATCTAAGGTTAGACTGTTTTCTCCTGTACGAATAATTACTCCTGTTACCTCTAAAGTATTATTCATTTCATCCCGATACAAAACTCTAATTCTTTGACTCAAAAATAGCTCATACTCTTTTTGGTGCTTGATTTTTCTGAATAAACCAGGTGAGGATACTTCCAGAGTATAACTCCCTGGCATAAAATCTTCTTCATCAAGCAACAGTTCAACTTCTCGGGACACCTGTTCACAATCCACTAAAGAAACCTGCTTCTCTTTTCTATACAGATATAAGCGGATCAAAGAATTAGTTTTACTGGGAAAATATTCCACTTCCAGCAGCACAAGTCCTCTGGATTCAGCCACTTCTCGGGCAATCTCCTCAATTCTTTCTTCTACTTTTTTCATCTCAATCCTCTTATATATAACAATATAGGAGTGGTTTTCCACTCCTATTAACATCTTTATTTAATTGTCTATATTATATTACACCCCAGTGTAACTGTCAAGGCGAATTATCTTATCAATAATCTATCCGAAACTTGATTATTGCTTTCTATACATATTGTAAAGTGGATTGACCTGGCTCTTCAACTTGACTAACCCTTTATTAGGGTATAATAATTCAGAAACTGTTAAGAACAGATTTATTAAATAACCATATTTTAATGGTTACGGAGGATAGGATCTGTGTTAGATAAAAAATATAATAAGTATAAGATAGGATTGCTGGCGGTAATGATACTGTTAACACTTACTTTATCTATTTTTATGACTTATTACTTTAGTCCTGAAGCCACCTCCGAAAGAGTTCTGGCAAATTCCCTTAAAACCCTTGATAAAGGCAATAAAGCTCTGGATTATAGCTTTGAAAAATCTTACTTTTACTTTAGTCATGCCTTACAAGAATGGGAGAAAATTCTTGCTCACTACCCTGAAACCAGAACTGCTAAAAAAATTATGAGTGAAGAATTGATATTTAATTCATTGAACCTTAAAAACTTAACAAACAAAGTATCAGAACTTAAGTTCAAGTCAGAGGCTGAAAAAGACCCCCTTAGACTTGCCCAGCTAATTGCTGAAAAATTTGAAGATATTTACCAAGCTCAATTGACAGTTAGTATTAATA
>QLTX01000029.1 GCA_018725175.1 Candidatus Psychracetigena formicireducens | reverse complement strand
GAGGTGCTTTTAAGTTATTTCTTCCTGCATTCTCTCTCTAGGATATTGGTAGAGTTTATGAGGATTGAACCTCGGATATTTATAGGGCTCTCTCTGGCTCAACTTATAAGCCTGGCAATAATACTCATAACTACAGTTATTTTTGTATTAAGAAGGAGACAACAGCCTTTGCCGTTGGTTGAAGGAGTAAAATTAGAAACTGTAACCACAGTAGAAATTGATAAAACTGTTGAGCCCACCAACACTGATGAGGTTACCGAAACTTAAATAAAAAAGTATATATGTTTGATTTAAATAAAGAAATTGAGTACTCTTTAGAGACTCCCTCCTTGTTAGAAGAACTTTACCATAAGTCTTGCCTGGAAGGAAGAGAGGGAGCATTCTTATCGGAAATAAACAGGCTGTATCAGATTAATCCACAGGATAGGTTAGTTTCTGCCTGGTATTTCCGTTTGCATCACCAGAGAGATAAGTTATTGGAAAAAGGTAAGGGCGTAAACTGGGTATTGGTAGTTACCTTAAGTGGTATTCTGGGCTTTCTTTTTAGTATTTTCTCCCAGCAGGGACTGGAAATGCATGTAGCTAAGACTACTATTCCCTTTCTTTTCCTCATCTGGTCTCCTTTAACTGTCACTTTCATAAATCAATATCTGTTTTCGGATCTCTATCAAAAAAGAAAACAGTCTTATATCTTAATATTCTTTCTACTACTGTTAGCTGCCTATGGGTCGTGGATTATTAATCAGCCCTTGGCTAACTTCTGGTCAGATGAAGGTTATGCTAACCACTATCTTGATATCTTTTTGTCTCACCTACCACTTTTAAGCTGGCTCATTCTGAGCTGGTGTCAGCTAAGTTTTCTTTCTGACTCACAGGAACACTACTCCTTTTTCCTGAAATCTATAGAGGTTCTTCTCCTGGGAGGTATTTTAATCTCCATTTCTATCGCTTTTATCACCCTGTTTTCCAGTTTATTCAATACCCTGGGCATTTATTTCCAGGAAGAATTGGTCAGGTGGGTCTATCCCTTTGTATTTGGCCTGGTACCAGTAATAACTGTTTCTCTGGTTTACACCCCCAGAATTACCCCCAGTCAACAAAACTTTCAACAGGGTTTCATCAGGTTGATACCAACCATAGGCTCCATATTTGCTCCCCTTATGCTCATTTTTCAGGTAGGTTTTTTGTTAGCACTCCCCTTTAATTTCTGGCAGCCTTTTCAACAAAGAGAACTGTTGTTAATTTACAATATATTCCTGCTTTTTACCCTGGGCTTGATATTTGTGGCTACCCCTCTAACCAGAAATAATCTTTCACTTAAAGTGGAAAATTGGTTGAGAAAGGTTCTTCTGGCAATCGGAACACTAAGTCTTATTATCTGTCTCTATGCTTTTTCAGCAATTATTTACCGCACCCTATATTTTGAAAGTTTAACTGTTAACCGCTTTACTATCATTGGTTGGAATATTATCAACATTTCTTTACTGATTACTTACCTGTATTATCAATTCAAACAAGGGAAAGAGAACTGGACTAAATCCACCCAGGAAGTGCTGCGATCTGCAATGATTGTATATACCTTCTGGGTTGGGATATTGTTAATATTACTCCCCGTTTTATTTTAACCGTAGAAGATATTTAATAGACTAATTTCTTGCCGTCGGTAATTATGGTTATCCAGGTACGGCCAGGATTAAAGGTGATCTGCTTGCCTTCTAAATCATATATTTCCAGCCTGGAGGAAGGTGATTTTTTAATCCAGCTAACCTCTCACTTATAGGAGATTGGTAAACAGATGCGGGGCTCGTAACGACTAATACGCAAGAACATTTGATTACTACAAACTTTTTGTGTCTTAACCATAACAATTCAAAAGAACACTGTCCTTAATTAAGGGTTTGGTGTATACTTTATTTAATGGTTAACCACAAACACCTACGAGTTGCTGTTGATACCAGGGACAGCTTTCATAAATCTATATACTCCTACCAGTCAACCAAGCCAGAACCTCCTGTTGGCGGTAGGGCGCTGGTGCCTTTTGGCCCCCAGGATAACCACACCGTAGGTTTGGTTTTAGAAAGCACCGATGTGAAAGATTACTCCTTAGAGCTCAAGCCTATCCTAGAAGTAATAGACGAAGAACCCCTGGTTACCCCTATTCTTCTACAGTTACTTGTCTGGTCATCTGCCTATTATCTGACCACCTTTTTTCAAGCACTGAGATTTGCTCTACCCCACCCTCTTTATGGAAAAGGGGTAGAGATGGTCAAGTTATTATTAGATCAGGAATCAACTGAAGAAACGCTTCAAAAACTCAGAGAAAAAGGAGCTTATGTTCAAGGGGATATACTGGAATACCTCATTAATCACCCGGAAACTACCGTAGATACTTTAAAAAGAAAGTTTAAAACCCGAGCTTCTACCACATTAAAAGCCTTGAGCAATAAAGGGTTAATTAAAATATACCCTCTTAAATACACCTATCGTAAAACAGTTTTTCAGAAAGCTAAGATATTCCATTATTACCCAGATGCGGAAAAGCAGGTAGAAAAACCTTTTCCTAACCCTTTTTCTAAATTGATGGACACTGCTTTAGCCAAAGAAGCCCGATCTCTTTTGGAATCGGGGAAACTCTTCCTTAAAGAAGTTTCTCTGGAAAAAATAACCTTATGCAAACCCGAGCCCGAATATCTGGTAATTGAAGGAACTCCAACTGAACGCCAAGCTCTGGTACTGGAAAAAATTAGAAAAGCCATCCAACAGGGTGGTCAGGTGTTATTTTTATCTTCACGCTTGTATCACTCCTATTACTGGAAAAGAAAATTGTTTACAGAAACCGGCAGGAAACCTCTGCACTGGTCGGAGTATAAAAGCCTTGACCAGAAGTTAAAAGATTGGGAAGAAATCAGGTTGGGAACAAAAAAAATCATCGTCGGGGGGCTGAGGTCATTATTTCTTCCTTATAATAATCTGCAGTTAGTTGTTTTTGATGAGATTGACAGTGGATACTTTAAAACCTTCACCTCTCCCCGTATTGACGCTAAAGATTGCCTGGAGTTTATTCAGGCTAATAATTTATGTTCGGTGATAGTTACCTCTTCAATAGAAACACCCTTTCTGTTATATTTACAAACTACTGGAAAATACCAATACTGTAGAACCACTACTAACCCCGAGGAACCACCTCTTATCATTCCGAGAAGAGAAAGAGATGTTTATTACCCGGTAGATACCCTTAATAAAATAAAAGAAACCCTTGATAATAGTGGATCTGTATTATATTTTCAGAATAGAAGGGGTTTTTATACGGTTTATCTCTGTCGAAAATGTAATTATCAGGTAAAATGCCCAAATTGCCAGGTTAACCTGGTTTATCATCTTAAAACTGGTCGGCTTCACTGTCATACCTGTGACTTTTTCACTACCATAAAGGAAAAATGTCCTAATTGTGTTGAGAGTGATATGGTTTTATTAGGCGTCGGCACTCAGAGAATAACCGAAGAACTTAAAAGCCTCTTTAAGGTGGAAACCCTCAGAATTGATGCTGACTCCCTTAACGAAATTAGTAGAAGGGAGATTTTAAGTAAACTTCAAGCTACCCGACCCTTATTAGTTGTGGCAACTGAGGCGATTTTCTCTTTTTTTTACGATTATAAACCCGATTTCTCTGTTTACGGCAACCCCGATTTAAACTATAACCTTCCCGACTACCAGGGAGAAGAAGTAGTGTATAAAAACATTTTTCGTTTAATCAGCTGGAGCAGTCAGCCAATTCATTTATTAACTTACAAGGAGGCTCTGGATGTTCAAGAAACAGCCAGAAACTGGGCTAAAATAATCCTGGAGAAATACAGGAACTTTGACTACCCACCCTATGCCAGGCTGATTATGCTAATAGTTGAGGGAGTAGATAAAGAAGCTATTAAAAAAGAGGGAGGTTTAATTAAAAGCTGGATTGACAGGGAGTTTAAGCATACTATCCACACCTATTTTTTCCCTCAAAAAAGAAGTGGAAAATATCGGGGACTGATTCTCCTTAGAGGAGAGATAAATGTAGCTGAAAGTTTAAGGCTTTTTGATATACTTAAATCTGTTAAAGACAGAATAAAAATTATACCTGACCCTTCGGGATTAATGGTTTGGTGAAATGGTTAGAGAAATAATTAACTCAGGAAACCCAATATTAAGAACAGTAAGTAAGGAAGTTAGTCGGATAACTCCGGAAATTCATATTTTAATTAAAGATATGATTGACACACTGAAAGCCTCACCCATAAAAGGAGTTGGCTTGGCCGCACCCCAGGTGGGAGTAAACTTAAGAGTGGTTATTATTCTTTTAAAGGACACAAAATCTGAAAATATTATCCCCCTGATTAACCCTCAAATAGTAAGTTTCCGGGGAGAGGAAGAAGAGTACGAAGGATGTCTTTGTCTTCCCCGTCTTTATGGAAAAGTAAAAAGGCACCAGGAGGTAAAACTTAAAGCCTTAAACGAAAAGGGTGAACCTTTCGTTATGGACTTAAAAGGATTATCTGCCAGGGTAATTCAGCATGAAATAGACCATCTTGATGGTATTCTATTTATGGACAGGATGGAAGACCCTACCCAATTATATTATGAAGACCTTCCCAATTTATTCCCCACTTATAAATAATAAATTGAGAATTATTACCTAATAATATGAGGATTCTTTTTCTTGGAAGCGATAAATTCGCTCTTTTTTCCTTAAGAAAACTTCATGAGGAAGGGTGGTTGAAAGCGGTTATTACCCGCAGAGAAAAAATAAAAGGGCGGGGACAAAAAATTGAACAGACAGCTGTGGGCAAGGAAGCCCAAAGCCTGAATATTTTATCCTATGAAGTAGAGACCCTTAGAGGCTTTCCAAAACCTATTTTACAGGAAGTTGACCTGCTAGTCTCTGTGGCTTTCGGGCTAAAAATCCCCCCGGAATTTATTAATCGTTTCCCCCTGGGCGAAATTAATCTTCACCCATCTCTACTTCCCGCCTATCGGGGAGCCGCACCTATTCGCCGGGCAATTATGGAAGGTAAAACCCTGACTGGGGTAACTATTCACACGCTCTCCTTAAATTATGACGAGGGTGAAATCCTGAGTCAGTTAGAAGTTCCTATAAATGATGATGATAACTACAGCTCTTTGAGCCAGAAATTAGCAGAGGTGGGCACAAAACTTTTAATTGAAACTATAAGAGAAAGGGAAAAGTCGGTTATTAAACTAATACCGCAGGACCATAACCAGGCTACCTACGCCTCTCGTATTAAAAAAGAAGAAAGATACATTAACTGGAATAGACAGGCTAAGGATATTGTTAACCTGGTAAGAGCCTTAAGTTTTCAACCAGGGGCTATTACCCGTTATAATAAAGAAGAATGGAAAATATTAAAAGCCAGGACTTTAGCCGGAGAAATAAGTTTGAGTGAGGTAGAAAGTACTACCTTACCTACTAAACCCGGTTATTTCCTGACAACCGAGGAACGGTTTTTAGTTAAAAGTGGCGAAGGGTGGGTGGAGCTATTAGAGGTCCAAAGACCTGGAAAAAAAGCTTTACCCATAGCTACTTTTCTTAAAGGTTTTCGGGAAACTGAGAGGTTATTTCAAAATGAGTAGAATTGGCATAATTTTAACCCTAAGTTTCAGCTTGTTATTAGCTGGTTGCTTGCCCGTCACCGAACAGGTAATGGTTCCGGAGATTGAGGGATTATCTCTAAGCGAAGCCAGGCAGAAATTATCACTTGTTAGTCTTTCCATGGAGATAACCGAAAGCATTGAACTGGGAGGAACTTCAGAAAGTAGGATTCTAAGCCAGAATCCCCGCGGTAGATTGTTAGCCAGAAAAGGAAGCGTAGTTTATGTGGTGGTAGGATTAGGAACTTCAGTGGTGCCCATTCCTAACCTTCTGGGTTTACCCTACATAGAAGCCAAAAAAACTCTGAGAAAATCAGGTTTGGTTGTCAGAGACCTTCTTTTTGAAGAAGACGAAAAAACCGCTTCTGGCATTATTCTCAGGCAGTCGCCCCCGCCTAAAACAGTGGCTTACCGTGGTGATGGAATAACCCTGACTATAAGCCTGGGTAAGTGGGTGGAAGTGCCTTTATTAATCGGCATGACCGTTATGGAAGCTGAAAAAATATTGCAAATATATGATTTGAAATTAGGTATTGTTACTCCTGATGCACTTCATAAAGATAAAGCTGCCCTGATAGTTGAACAGTTTCCCCCGGAAGGCCAGAAAATCCCGGCTAAATCTATGGTACATTTTAAAGTGAAGAGGAGTAATTAGACATGATTAGAATCCACCCTTCCCTGTTGGCTGCTGATTTAACCTGTCTCCGTGAAGCTATCCTTATAGCTGAAGAGGCAGGGGTATCGGCTTTACAGATAGATGTTATGGATGGTCACTTTGTGCCTAACCTAACTTTTGGTCCCAAAACTGTAGAAGATATCCGAAAACATACTTCTCTTCCCCTGGAAGTTCATCTTATGGTTGAAGACCCTATAAGGTGGATTGAACCTTTCTATAAGGCAGGTGCTAACTCCCTAATTGCTCATTATGAAGCTTCTTCTAACCTGGATAAATTTATTCATCAATGCAAGGTCTTGGATTTAATATGCGGCCTAGCCTTAAATCCTGCTACCGACATTACGGTCGCGGAAAAGTTAGTTAAAAATATAGATATTCTCCTGCTTATGGGTGTTAATCCCGGCTTCCACGGACAGCCAATGTTTCTCCACTTTCCCGAAAAGGTAAAAAAATCTAAAGCCTGGTTTAAGGAAATAAATCCCCATCTCTTAATTGAGGTAGATGGCGGAGTAAACGAAACCACTGCGCCCGCTCTCCTAAAGGAAGGAGCAGACATACTTATTCTGGGAGCATCTTTTTACCTGAATCCAAAAAGAAGGGAGTTTATTAAGCATCTCTACCAGCTATCCTCTACTTAAAAACCTGAGCGGTATAATTCTCGCTGGTGGAGAAGGGAGTCGCATGGGGGGTTTTAAAGCTCTCAAAAAACTCTCCGGCATTCCCTTAATCCTGCATGTAGTCCGCAAACTTAAGCCATTTTTTGGAGAACTGCTAATAGTTACTAACCATCCCAGCTACCTTAACCTCATAAAGAGAGACTTAAAAGAAATCCGCATAATCAAGGATGAATACCTATCAAGTCAGACTTATAAAAGTTCCTTGGTAGGAATTTATACCGGTCTTAAAAATTCCAGTTTCAGCCAATCTTTTATAGTTGCCTGCGATATGCCTTTTCTAAACCTGGATCTAATAAACTATTTAGCAGGCAAAATGGAAAACTTTAACGCCGTGCTGCCCAAAATCAATGGTTTTATTGAACCGTTACACGCTATCTATGCTCAGGAATGCCTGGTAAATTTTCATGAAGCCGCGCTTAGGGCTGAATTTAAAATCTGTAATGTCATCAAGGCCCTTACTGTTAACTACATTAAGGAAAAGGAGATAGCCACATTTGACCCTCATTGCCTGAGTATTTTTAATATTAACCAACCCGAAGACCTTGAAAAGGCTGAAAAAATCCTGTAATATGATAACTAATAAAGGATTAACGCTGTATGCTGGATGAACGCTCGGTAGGAGCCATAGTTTTTAGAAAAGGGAAACGGCTTGAATTTTTACTTCTTCAATACGAAGGAGGTTATTGGGATTTCGTCAAAGGCAAAAGGGAAAAGGGTGAAAGAAGCCGGGAAACCCTTCTTCGGGAGTTAAAAGAAGAAACCAGTCTGGAGGACGCTAAGTTACTTAACGATTTCAAAGAAAGGATAACCTACATCTATAAGTTAGGCAGCGAAAGAGTTTTAAAAGAAGTAGTTTTCTATTTAACCCGGGTTAAAGCCCGAGAAGTTAAGATTTCCCACGAACATATTGATTTTGGCTGGTATGAGTATGAAGAAGCTTTGAAAAAGCTAACCTATAAAAACACCCGTGATGTTTTAAAAAAAGCTTACCAGTTTATTGTGGATAGGGAAGAAGAAATTTTGAAATAGAAATTGAAACATAAACTGATATCTACAGTTGATTATTATAAAAGCGTTATAACAGAGCTTGATAGAAATATCAAGCTTTTGTTTATTTCTCATTTTCTCTGGTTTATGGGGCTTGGGCTATATCTAACTTTATGGCCCCTTTACCTTAAAGAACTGGGTGCTGACCCTAAATTGATAGGGCTGATAACCTCCCTCTCGCTTCTAATTGCCACCCTCACTTTCCTACCGGGTGGTTATCTGAGTGATATCCTGGGTAGAAAAAAATTAATGCTTTTTGGTTGGTTATTAGCCACTCCTTCAGCCTTAGTTTTTGCCCTGGCGCCTGACTGGAAAATTATTACTTTAGGAATCTTTCTTTACCATCTTTCTTTTATCTTAATCCCTGCATTGGATGCCTATATTGCCATGTACTCACCGAGTGATAAATTGCATTTTTCCTACACTTTTGTCTATGTGTTGGGTTCTTCGTCTCTTATTTTCTCACCGGTTATAGGAGGTTTTATAGCACAAAATTTAGGGATTCGTAGTATCTTCTATTTTTCCTTTTTCCTCTACCTGTTGTCTTCGCTGGTAATTTTTTTCCTGGCTTCCGATAAAAAAAGAGAGCCTAAACTATCTAAACCAACAAAAACCACCGTTTTACCCCTGGAGAAACCATCGTTTATATTGCCAATTTTGAAATACCTCTTAGGCTTTTCCCTGCTGGTTCTCCTACTTTACCCGGTCAACCCTTTTATCTACATATTTTTGCAGGAATATAAAAATATCAACCTGTTGCAGGTAGGGTATCTCGGAAGTATCGGGGGAGTTGGTTCCTTTCTTTTCGCCTTTTTAGTGGAAAAATACCATAAGGACAAAAATTGTATTTTAGCTTTAGCTATAACATTGGTAATAACCGCTTTATTACTCATACTTCTTTTTCGTTCTATTTATATTATGGTTATGGCAATCTTCTTGCTGGGAGCATCCAGGTCCATTGAGCCTTTAATGAAAGGGGTGGTGGCAACTTTTATTGATGAAAAAAATAGAGCTTGGGGAATGGGTATTTTTAATACTTTTATAGGAGTATCAGCTATGATTGCACCTTCTATCGGCGGCTGGTTATATGCTCAAAATCCTATTACCCCTTTTGTACTATCAATAAGTTGGGGAGTTTTGGGGGTTACTATTTTCTGGGTTCGTAGAAACAAAATGAGGGGAATTTTAGTGATAGGCCAGGATGTAATTGAAGAAATATTTGCTAAGACGACCAGAAAATTGTAAATTAAAGGTGTCAGTCCTAATCTTTTGACAAATCTTTTAGTTTAAGGAGAAAAACATGAGATCGCCACGAGCCTTTCAGGCTCTCGCGATGACAAAGGATAGGAGATTCTGGATTGCCCCTACGGGGACAAATACCAAAGCCTTCCAGAATGACTTCTTTTTTTGTCACTGCGAGGGATGAAATCCCGTGGCAGACTCATCTTTTATTTTTTAACCCTCTCCTATGAAAAGGGAGAGGGCTGGGTGAGGGGGTAATAAATTATCACCCTCCCCTTACTCCCCTCCCTTCCAAGAGTGGAGAGAGAAGCACCTTCCAGGAGGAGAAAATAATGGGATCGCTACGCCCCGCACCTATTCAAAAGTCTCCAAAAGGTGCTGGGGTTCGCAATGACTTCTTTTTTTGTCACTGCGAGGGATGAACTCCCGTGGCAGACTCATCTTTTGACCTTATGATGGAAAACACGAGATCGCCACGAGCCTTTCAGGCTCTCGCGATGACGGGAGAGGGGGAAACATGATAATACCACAGGCCTTTCCTTGATAAATGTATAATTTAGGTTTGACCCCAAAGACATTATTTGGACCCCAAATACAGGTATTGACAAAAACCTATTATCAATATAAAATAAAATTAGTTGGTGTATTTAATTAAAAAATAAATGAAAAATATAGGGAAATTACAGAGAGCTTCAAGGAAAGTAAAAAACCATCTTATTGATGTTTTGTACTCATTAAATAAGGGCAGGGGTAGGGGCTGGATTACCTTAATTCTCATTGTTTTAGCTTTGTCCTTTACCTTGTTCTTAAACGATACGCAACAACCTGACTCTGCTTTTTCAGCTTTAGAAGTTGTTAAAATTATTGATGGGGATACCATTGATGTTTTACTGGAAAATGGTGAAACCGCAAGGGTGCGGCTAATTGGTGTAAACACTCCTGAGAGAGGAAGGCCTTATTTTTCCGAATCCACAGCCTATACTAAAGGAAAATTACTGGGTAAACAGATATACCTGGAGTTTGATGTAGCCAAGAAAGATAGACACCAGAGGTTCTTAGCCTATATCTGGCTTATACCTCCCCCAAACTATGATATGCCATCGTTAGAAGAGATAAAATCTAATATGTTTAACACCCAACTTCTGCTGTCAGGATACGGTCAGGTTATGACATTACCGCCCAATGTAAAATATCAGGATTATTTCTTAACATTTGAACGGGAAGCCCGGGAAAACAAGAGGGGTTTATGGAAATGAAGTGGCGTTAGCCTTTGACCACTCCCTCTAAATAGTTGCCGGTAATTTTTTCAATTATCACCTTATGAATCTTACCCAGTTTTCTTTCTCTCTCTTCTTCACCACCATTATCAATCAGCGCTTTTTCCTTATTTAACCTCGGGAAACGTACCTTTAAGTACTGGGAAGAATAGCCTTCATAAAACTGTTCTACCTTTTTCTCTGTTAACACCTCCACCGTTTTCCCCACAAAACTGTTGGCATATCTATTTAGCGACCAGTCTGCTGCTGTTTGTGCCCGTTTCATTCGCTCTTTAATTATTACCCGATTTATCTGAGGCAGGTGGTTAGCTAAGGTATGTGGACGGGGAGAAAAAGGAAACAGATGAACTTTTACCAGATTGAGGTTTTCCAGCATCCAGAGAGTTTTTTCAAAATCCTCTTCCTTTTCCCCGGGAAAGCCAACCATTACGTCGGTGGAAATGCCTATATCAGGAAGGTAAAACCTGGCTTTTTCTACCTGGTTAAGATAATCTTCAGGGGTGTATTGCCTTTTCATCGCTTTTAATATTGAAGCGGAACCTGATTGCATAGGCAGGTGTAGATGCCGGGCTATCCGCGGGTCATCCTTCATCAGTGCTAATAACTCATCCTGAACCTCCTGCGGTTCAATAGAACTAACTCTTAACCGGAAGGGATAGGAAATATTTAGAAGTTTTTTAATGAGGTCGGTAAGTTTTAATCCATAGTCTAAACCGTAAGCACTTAGATGAGTTCCGGTAAGCACCACTTCATAAAACCCACCTTTAAGCAGACGTAAAAACTCTTCTTTAACTATCTCCATGGGTTTGCTTCTAATCTGGCTTCCCCGAAGAAGGGGAACTATACAGTAAGAACAGTTAAGATGGCAGCCATCTTCCACTTTCAGGAAAGCTCGGGTATGTCCTTTATGGGCTTTAACAGTAAGCGGTTCAAAAACGGCTAAGTTACTCTTAAAATAACCCACAGTCTCTGATTTCAAGAACTCAGGAAGGTTGTTTCGTTCACCAAAACCAATGACCAGGTGAAAATAATTTTTTAACTCTTCCAGTAAAGCTGACTCAGGTAGAAAACAACCTGTGAGCACCAGTAAGGACCCGGGGTTTTCCTCTTTAAGTTTTCGGGCAAATTTTAACCACTCTTTCTCAGCCTTTGCGGTTACCGAACAGGCATTAATTATGAAAAAGTGTACTTTTTCAGTAACCTCTTCTAATCCCTGTGAAATTAATAACTCCCTTAAGGCTTCTCCTTCATACTGATTGGTCTTGCAACCAAAAGTTTTGAGTGAAAATGAGTTCATAGATTATTGAAATGATGAGCAATAATAGCCAGTGAGGCTGACACAGCCGTTCTAACTTTGAAAATAACTTCTCCCAGATTGGCTTCCCTGGCACCAATGCTTTTTAATAACTCAACTTCCTTTTTCTCCAAGCCACCCTCTGGACCTATAAAAATTACAATTTTCTTTAGGGAAACTTCTGGGGAAACTTCTCTTAAAACCTGCCTTAAGGGGGTTTGACTTTCTTCGTAAAAAACGATAAATAAATCATTTTCTGGAAGGTTAATTATAAACTCCCTTAATTGTTGAGGTTTATGAAGGACGGGAATGGTTTTTCTACCGGAAACCCTGATAGCTTCTTTTATTATTTTATGGTAACGCTTACTATTATTTATTTTATATTGAACCCTTTCAGTAATAATGGGATAAAACTCCTGCACGCCTAACTCGGTAGCCATATAAAGAACATCGCTAAAAGTATCTTTTTCAGGAAGCCCGATAGCCAGAATGATTTTTACAGATAAATCTTTTTTTAAAGGCGCTTCCTTGATTATCTCGCCCCGTAATTCTCTGGAACTAATAGCGGTTACTTTAACCAGATACTCTTCTTCACCTATTCTAAGATAAAATTCCTCGTTTTTTTTTAGCCTGAGGACGCTTTTAGCATAGTGGTACTCTTCACCTTCTATGACAGCTTCATTACCTAAAATTTGACCTTCTAAAATGCGGGGAATAGTCATTAAATATGCCAGTTTATCCTTATTTTTCCGTATCTTTATTTTTTCTCTTGCTCATAAGGTAAAGATAGGTGTTCCTGGCTCTTATAAATTTTTTCAGAAACATGATGGTATAAATAGCCAGAAAGGCTAAAAAGATAATGATTATTATATAACCCCACCAGGGAAAACCAAATTCGGGGTCATAAAGATACAGTCTGCCCTCCAGAAAGTTTTCCCCTGGGGAACCTACATATAATTTATTTCCATTAACACCTGCTAAAAACAACAAGGAGATGCCAAAGGTAGCGTTATTTTCAGGTGAAGGAGTAGTGAAAGAATATAATAATGATTTGCTAACACCCGAAAATACATACACCATTCCCTGCTTAACAGTATCTTCAATGTTTTCCAGAGGAGCCCCGATAATATAATCAAGAACTCCATCTTTATCCGCATCCCCTAAAGACAGGGATTGACCAAACCCCGCCCCGGGAGCATTCTTAGGAGCACTGAGAACATGGGCAAAGGTCTGTCTATTCCAATCGTAAATATATACTCTTCCCTGATTTAAATTTCTTCCCACCATTTCTCCTGGTGAACCGATTATCAAAGAAGAATCAGAAACCAATATAGACGTACCAAAATAGGCATTATGTTCGGGGTTTGGCGTAGTTAAGGATTTTATTAACCTCCAATCGCCATGGCTATTTTCATAAATATAGATTTCTCCTTGGGATAGGAACTCCCATTCGCTACCAGCTTGTTCTCCGGTAGCCCCAATAATTAACTCTTTTTGTCCATCATTATGGAGGTCTCCCGAGGCTAAAGAGACACCAAAGTGAAGTTGTCTATCTTTATTTTCCGGCTCTATGGTTGTTAAAAGCTGGAAATCTTTACCGCTAAAAATATATACTCTGCCGTGAGCTTTATTTCCGGGTTTAGGCTCATTTAAGGTGCCCGTAGTGGAAGAGGTACTCTCAAAAGGAGACCCCACCACAATATCTTTGTATCCATCAAGGTTAATATCTTCCGTTAAGAGGGAGTGGCCAAAAGAAGAGAATTCTTGAGGATGGGGGCTGGTAAAAACATTTAACAATACTCCAGAGTTATTAAACAGATACAGTTTGCCTGCCCCGGTATGTTCAGCCACATCCTCTCCCCGCGCAGATATAAGGATTTCTGCTTTTCCATCGCCATCAAGGTCGCTACCCAGAACTGAGGAGCCAAAAAAGGCATTATCGCTGGGGGTGGGAGTAGTAAGATTAAATAATAAATTTCCTTCACTGTCAAAAACATAAACCTTACCCTGACTCAACATATCACCGACCCTTTGCTTCTCTGCTCCAACCATTATTTCCATTACGCCATCACCGTCTAAATCCCCGTAAGACATGGTTTGACCAAAGAGAGCGAAGGGTACAGGAAGAGGATTTGCGATAGTTTTTAATAAACTTCGTCCCCAAACCTGGTTAGCTGGAAAAAGAGTAATAGACATTATAATAAAAATAGTTATAATCTGGATAAAGAATTTTTTTCTACCGCTATTTAGTTGATTCATAAATGCAACCTGCCCTTAAAGAAATATTTCACTATTAATTATAAAGGTTAATATGTTGCCAGAGATAATTATTGCGAGGATACTAATTATTTGTGGCAACCCCATGTTTTTTGTCACT
>QLTX01000028.1 GCA_018725175.1 Candidatus Psychracetigena formicireducens | reverse complement strand
GTGCCCCTATAAGAAGGTATGGGGGGTGACATATTCATTTTGCAGAAAGGTGACATTTTTATGTTGCGGTAACAGTATTGTTTGTGTGGTGTCCGGGACATACTGGGTTTTCGATGTCCTTCAGGTAATTTTTCAAGCAAGAATTCAAAAGTGAGGTAATTTAAGTCTCCTAAGATATAGAAGCTAATAAAGAATGATAGAAAAATAATAATAAAGGTGGATTATGTTTCTGGTCGGGGCGGGCGGATTTGAACCGCCGACCTCTTAGTCCCGAACCAAGCGCGCTAGCCAGACTGCGCTACGCCCCGAAAGAAGTTAGAAGTAAAGCATTATACCATAGCTTAATTATATATGTATTTAACATAATCTTTGCTAATTATAATAACTGTAAAGTAAGATGCTTTGGTTTAGTATCCAATATGACGGGGGGTAGGTGGAGACCCTGAATTAAATTCAGGGTGACAAAAAAGTGAGAATATGAGATTACTATGCCCCACATCTATAGGAGATTAGTGTATAGGTGCGGGGGTCACAACGACTAAGAGGTCGGATCGCCCCCATAAACAGTTCATCTCCTCGCGAAGATGGGGTAAAGAGTTAGAAAACCTAATGTTGTTAAGTTATTAAAAAGCTTGCTTAAAGAATTCAACCATCTTCAAAACAAGGACCTTTAAATTCTTAGGCTTATTTATCCCATGACCTTCATCTTCAAAAGTTAAAAGTTCGTAATTAATACCATAATAATCCAGCTTTTCCCTGACCACCCTTACATTCTCAGGAGTAACATTGGGGTCTCTCAAACCCTGTACGATTAATATTTTTCCTTTTATATTCTGCAAATAATTAATAGGAGACCTTTCAAAATATAATTGGGGGACTTCTTTAGGAGAACCTCCCATCATTTCTTCGCTATAGGGCCGTAAATCAGGTCGGGTGGTTTCATAATCAACAACTAAGTCGGTCATGCCACAAATTGGCATAGAAGCTGCTATGAGGTCTTTCTCCCAGTGAGTAATAGCAAACCAGGAGGAATATCCACCGTAGGAAGTACCAATCATGCCTACCTTTCCAGCGCAAGCAATACCTGCATTTATTAAAGATTCAATACCTGTTTTAATATCATCTTGCTCTTTGGCTCCCCAGCCATCTTTCTTTATCGCTTCCTGAAAGTCAAGTCCAAAACCGGTGCTCCCCCGATAATTGGGGTTCAGCACATTAAATCCCTGAGAGGTTAAAAACTGAGCCTTCAGGTCAACCTGGTCTTCATCATGAGCAGTAGGACCTCCATGAACATAAATTATTGTCCCTATAGGTTCATTAACCTCATAAAGCCAGCCTTGAATATTTAAGCCATCAGTTGACCTCCACCAATAATCTTTCGCGGGAGTAAAATCCTCTGGGTTAAGCATAGTTTTCTCCCAAACTCGGCTTATACTTATAAAGGATTCTAGATGGATATTATTTAAGGAAAATCTCACTACATCTGTGGGTTGACAGGAACTATAGTACAGGCCGACCCATTTATTATTACCAACTGGAGCGAGAGGTATTAAATTCCCTTTTATGAAGGGTAGAAAGGTCTCTAAACCTGATTCAATATCTAATAACGAGGTGCTTAACTTTGCTTCTTTAACCTCAACAATAACCGCCAGAGCGGAACCATAGGGAACAAAAGCCTGTTCAATATTTCGCTCGGGATTATCTAATATCCAATGGTGCTTCCCAGAAGTTAGATTGTATAATCCTACCCGGCGATAGTTACCATGTTCAGTTAAAAATATTATATTTTCTCCATCAGGATGCCAGGAAGCCTCAACTTTGACCGTATCTCCAAAATTCAATATTTCCTTATCCTCTTTTCCTTCAATATCTACCGACCAGATCTGCTGACCTGCTGGATGAAGGTCTCCTCTTGAGTAAATTATGTGCGTACCCCTGGAATTAAGCTCAGGAAAATAAAAATGACTACGCTCTGGTCTGGCAAGGACTTTTCTTTTTCCGGTTTCCAGATTATGCAGATAAAGCCAGGCAGGTTCAATTTCCTCTCCCTTTTCAAAATCGTAATTGGCTGTATAAATAAGGTGTTTTTTATCAGGGTGTAGTTGACCCCCACTTATATAATAGGGAGGCGAAGGTTCGGTAAGAGGAATCATTATGCCAGGTTTATCCAGGTTAATTTTGTACAGTTGCACCCTTTCATCTCCACCTTTATCTTCTCCCACCACCAGGGATTGGCTATCCTGGGTCCAGGACTCTATAAAGGTATTCTCAGGAGTTTCAGTTAATCTAATTGGTGGCAGGGAACCATCAGCAGGTGCTATAAATACATCGGCTGCTGGACCTACCCTGTACCACGACCAGGCAACCCACCTGCCATCAGGAGAAACAGTAGGTTCTTCCATACCCGGTAAAGATAATAACGCATCAAGATATTCTTCAGGTTTCATTTTTTGCCTCCAAATCAAGATTTAATTATTATTTAAGTGTGAATTCTTTTAGTAAAAAAATATTGCCAGGAGCTGAATTAATCTCGGTATAAATATAATCAGCCCTATAACTATCGCAATAACAGCTGTAAATATGACAGCTCCCGCCGCTACATCTTTAGCAATTTTAATTGTTCCATTGGGGTTGGAATCTATTAAATCCAGGGTTCTTTCCAGGGCGGTATTGAATAATTCAGAAGTTATAACCATAGAAATAACCAGTAACAGAATGGTCCATTCCACCGGGGTAATCTTGAAGCCTATTCCTAAAATTATGGCTACTAACCCTAATAATAATTGAATCCTTAGATTTTTTTCTTTGGTAAAGGCTTCTCGGAAACCAGCTATGGCGTGTTTAAAGGACACAAATAAAGATCTTTTGCTTTTTCCCATAATTTTTCTCCTTCTTTTACCATCTTTTCATAGCCTTTAACTGACTTATCTTCATAACCCAGTATATGCAATAAACCGTGAATTAATAATTCTCCTAATTCATCTTCCAGCATTTTTCCTCTATTCTTTGCCTGTTTTCTGGCTGTATCCAGAGAGATAATTATTTCACCAGATAAAACAATATTTGAAGGTTTTTCCTCATAAGTAAACGATAAAACATCGGTTGTCCCTTGCTTATGGCGATAGGTTCGGTTCAAGTCAGCCATAGTTGCGTCATCAGTAAAAAATACGCTTAATTCGGTTCTTTCTAATTTAACCTGTGCGAATTTTAGAACCTGATTTACAGCAAACTTTAGTAACCTTGCTCTTACACCTTTAGGTTTTTCTTGCCAGAGAAAAGTAATCATTTAGGCTTTTCCATAATCTACCCGACTGTGATATTGGGTAAGAAGGTCGTCTATTAGACTTTCCTGAACCAGGTTTAACTCCCGAAAGGATATTACTGACTCGGAAAATTGACCATCATTGGCTCTTTCTTTTACAATCGTTTCTACAGTCTCTTTAATTCGGGTTGGATTTACCTCGGTAAGCGAACGAACAGTTGCTTCACAAGCGTCGGCTAACATAACTATAACTTTCTCTTTGGAATTTGGTTTGGGTCCCGGGTAACGATAAGTTTCTTCTTTGGGATAAGTCTCCTTAAGCGATGCTTCCTGGAAAAAGTAAGGCACCAGGTAGGTACCATGATGAGAGTTAATTATATCTATTATTTGAGGTGGTAGCTTTACTTTTTTCCCTACTACAGCTCCCTCTCTGGGATGGCTTATAATAACCCGCGCGCTTAAAGAGGGTGAAATTTTTTGGTGAATGCTCTGACCACCGGTCTGGTTTTCGTTATAAAAAAGCGGGTGGTTTATCTTTCCCAAATCGTGATATAACCCTCCAACTTTACAGAGTAGAGAATTAGCTTTAATTTTACCTGCAGCATGTTCGCTTAAGGTAGCTACTAATTGAGAATGATGGTAGGTGCCAGGAGCTTCCTGAAATAATTTCTTTAGAGTAAACTGGTCTAAATCAGCTAACTCCAGAAGCCTAAAAGGGGTAAGTACTTTAAGGTATCTCTCAAAAAAAGGTAACAATATCATCGCCAGGATAAAAGCAACCGCACTACTGGCTGCTAATTTGAATGAATAATCAAGGGAGGCTACTAAACTAAAGCCTTCATACAATTTAATAGGTAAGTAGAGCAAGAATAAAACAGAAAAAGTAATACCGGATAATAAGATATATTCTGCTCTGTGTCTTACTTTTTGCATATAAATTAAGGCTGGAGCAATCCCTACTAAAAGTATAATTGCTTCTAACCCTTTCAAGGGGAAAATAAGGACGAAGATACCGAGGGAAAAGAAAATAAAAATTGCACTTCCAGCAATATTTGTAGCAGCCCCAATTAAAATTCCCACTGTCAGCATGGGGAAAAAATGATACTCAACAGGTAAACCCCTGTAAATATAGGAAATTATAAGAACTAAAAAGGTAGCTCCAATCCAGATCCAATCATTCAAGGTGTTTCCACCAAGAACCTGTTTTTGGCTAAATAGTTTTAAATAACCAAAAGCTAACAGGGCTATATAAGGAAAAAAGTAAAATGGGTTGAAATATTGAAAAAGATTTCTACGATAAAGACCTACTGCTTCCAATATATCTAGGTGTAATAAACTCACCACCTCTCCTTCTTTGAGGATAGTTTCCCCACGATAAACCATACCTGTGATGTTCGCTACCGAAGACCGAGCTTCCTCCCTTTTCTGTTCGGTAGCAATCAAATCCACTAAAGAATTTGGCTCATTCACCTGATAAGAAATAAGTTTAGAAGCAATATCTACCTCCTGGGGAGTAAAGGTTGCCAGTGTTGGAGAATTAATTACTAAATCGGTAATTTGATTGACTTTTTCCTCTTTTATTCCTGCTTCTAAAAGCTGTTTTAATAACTGAGTACAAATACTTGAAAAATTCTTGAAGTTTTCATCGGAAAGTTCTAAAAGATATAAAGCATCTTCTCTGGATAAAACACCGATATCCCCTACTATAAAAGTAATTTTTTCTTCCTGATTTACGGTTTGCCCTCTAACCTGAGAAATAAACTCCAGGGAGGTATTCAGATTTGCTAAAATGTTCAGGGTTATGATTGGATTATTACTATACACCGGGAGCACTATTTCCTCGGCTTTTTTCTTTAACTCCTCTGTTTTCACCTGATCAATAAATTGTGCAGTGAGAGGAGAAACTATTGTTGTTTTGCTTACATCTCCAACATTTAGAAAGCGTATCTGAGGAGTGGTAAATAAAAAGATAAACAGTAACCAAGTAACTATCAAAATTGTTGGTTTGATAAGTGATATGAAAAAGACATAAATGGGATTCTTACTTATATTAACTTTTCCCATACTCCTCATAGGATTTGACTATTTTTTGAACTAAGGTATGACGAACCACATCTCTCTCGCTTAATTTTATAATTTCCACTTCAGGAATAGATTTTAATATCTGCACAGCTTCAACTAAACCCGAAGTAACTCCCTTAGGTAAATCTATTTGAGTTATATCACCAGTAACCACAAATTTAGAGCCAAAACCCATGCGGGTAAGGAACATTTTCATTTGTTCAGTAGTGGTGTTTTGGGCTTCATCGAGAATTACAAAAGAGTCGTTGAAAGTTCTTCCTCTCATAAAAGCCAGAGGAGCAACTTCTAAGGTGCCCTTTTCAAAAAACCGTTGCAGGACATCGCTTTCTACCATATCGTAGAGAGCATCGTAAAGTGGCCTGAAATAAGGGTCAACTTTTTGTAAAATGTCCCCGGGTAGAAAACCGAGCCTTTCTCCAGCCTCTAGTACGGGTCTTACTAATATAACCCGGCTGATGATTTTGGCTTTTAAAAAATGAATGGCTACCGCAGCTGCTAAGTAAGTTTTCCCTGTGCCGGCTGGACCTACCGCCACCGTAAGGTCACTTCGTCTCATAGCTTCGGCATACAACCTCTGCCCCTCAGTTTTAGGGGTGATACCTTTCCCTCTATGAGTAGTTAGTATAACATCGCGAAGTATTTTTGAAGGGTCTGCTTCTTCATCACGAAGAAAATACTCTACCTCTCTTTCGGAAAAGGACCCCCCTTTTTCCACCACCTTTAAGGCTTTCAATAGGAGTGATTCCACCTTAAGGGTATCGTCATCATCTCCAACAATTACCAACCGGTTATCTTCAGCAAAAACCTTAACACCGCTCACCTTCTCTACATGCCTCAGGGTAGCATCACCTATACCAACAAGTTTCCTGATATTTTCAGGATTACTTATTATTATCTCTCTTTCTACCTTTTTTCCTCCCTGATATACATATAAATCGACCCGCTTTCTAAGGTTACATTTATAGCTTTTAAGGTTTCAATTTCTTCCTTAAACCGGGCTAACTCTTTTATAAAATTGTCTATTTCTTTTTCAGAAACAATTATATAATATAATATCTCTTTTTCTCTTATTTCTTTAGATTCAACTACTACTGTTGAAAACGATTTAAATAGCTCTTCCAGTTCCTGAGAGGTATTTTTCATATTAGCAACCTCCAGGATAGTTGGAGTTATATCTATAGATGCTCTACTTAAAGCATCTTCCTGAATTGCTAAAGGTTTCTCAGGGGCAGGAATAGAGCTATACCAGGTAGGTAAAGCATAGCGAAGACCGATCGTTATTATAAGAGCCGCGGTAAGGAATACCGCAACCCTTATTTTCTCCTTTAAAAACCATGACCTCTTCAATTTTTTCCTCCTTATGGCTTCCAATACCTGGTATTTTAACTTAAGGGGCACCTCAACTTGAGGGGTTTCTTTCAGGGCGGTGTCAATAAACTGAAACCCATTCAAAGCCATCTGGCAGCCAGGACACTCGGCAAGATGCTTGGTGAATTCAATTATCTGGAGTTCATCAAGCTCACCATCAAGGTACTGGTTTATATTATTTTTTTTAGTGTCACAATCGTTTTCTTTCATCATATTATTTGACGATTATCCACCCTTTTTAGTTCCCTCTCCAAATAATAAAGATTTTAATACATACCTGCCCCGATGAATACGAGATTTAACCGTACCTACCGGGATTTGAAGTATTTCTCCGATTTCCTCATATGATAAACCATCAACAGCTTTCATAAGCAGAGGCATCCTGAACTCTAACGGCAGTTTCATTACTTGTTCCTGAACCCTTTCTTTTAACTCTTCTTGCTCCAGATTTTCATATATATTTTCCTTTTTATCAGCCTGAGGATTAAAACCCTTTTCTTCCAATTCATCAAGGGAGAGCTCACTGATTCGCTTTTTTTTCCTTAAATAATCAATACTCGCATTTACAGTAAGTCGGTAAATCCAGGTTTTCAAACTGGAAAGCCCCTTGAAACCCGGTAAGGCTTGGTATATTTTTATACAAGCCTCCTGAGCAACATCCTCTGCCTCATCTTTATTTTTCACTATCTTAAGCGATACTGAATATATGAGTGGTAGATATTCTATGATTACTTCCTCAGCCTTATCTCTCTCCATCAGACAATATAAATTAAACTTATAGTTTGCTTCCCCTATAAACCAGGCTACTTTCATCTTCTATTCTAAGGAGCTCATTGTACTTGAGGGTTCTTTCTCCCCTGGCAGGGGCTCCTGCTTTTATACCCTGGGCTCCGGTGGCAACCGCCAGGTGTGAAATAAAGTTTTCTTCAGTTTCCCCCGACCGATGAGATACTATGATTTTGTAGCCAGCATCGTGGGCAATTTTTATAGTTTCCAGGGTTTCACTGATAGTTCCTACCTGGTTTACCTTAACCAGCACAGCATTTGCCATTCCTTTACTTATACCCTCTTTTAACCTTACAGGATTAGTCACGAATAAATCATCACCCACCAGTTGCACCCTTTTACCTATCCTTTCGGTTAAAAACTCCCAACCTGCAAAATCATTTTCACCTAAAGCATCCTCAAGGGAAAAAATGGGGTACTGCAGGGTCAAATCCTCATAATAATAGGTTAAATCTTTATAATTCCAGTTTTTACCTTCAAAATGATATTTCCCATCTTTATAGAACTCAGAGGAAGCCACATCTAATGCCAGAAAAATTGATTCGCCCAGTTTATAAGGGCTTAAAGAAACAGCCTCTATTATTACTTTCAAAGCTTCTTCGGTAGTTGACAATCGCGGAGCAAAACCTCCCTCGTCACCAACGCTTATTATATCTTTTCTCTGTTTTAGTATGGATTTCAGTATGTGATAAATTTCTACCGATGCCCTCAAGGCTTCTTTAAAACTTTTAAAGTTTACCGGTACCAGCATAAATTCTTGAACATCAAGGTGATTATCCGCATGTCTACCACCATTAAGGATGTTTAAGTAGGGAATCGGTAAAGTAAAACCGGTTATACCTCCAAGATAACGATAAAGCGGTATGCCTAAATAGTTAGCTGAAGCCCTGGCAACCGCTCCTGAGATAGCCAGGATACTGTTCGCACCCAACTTTCGTTTATTAGGGGTCCCATCAAGGGTTATCAACAGGTTATCAATTTCTAACTGATTTATGGCTTGTCGTCCTAAAAGCTCTGGTTTTATTATTTCCGAGATATTAGTAATAGCCTGTAAAACTCCATCGCCAAAGTATCTTTTAGTGTTTTTATCTCTTAACTCCAGGGCTTCGTGCTCCCCGGTTGATGCTCCTGAAGGAACTATAAAGGTGCCCCAAGTTCCGTCTTCTAAGGTTACCACCCCTTCTACCGTGGGTTTTCCCCGGCTGTCAAGAACTTCTCTGCCTTTAATGTTTATAATGCTGCTCATTGGTTTCCTCCTTATCTTTAATATCCTCCCATAAACCATCAAGTTTATAAGGGTCTAAAATGGTTTCTTCGGTTGCTAATTCACATACTTTCTGAAAGCGTTCGGCAAATTTAATAGTGGCTGACTTCAAAGAACCCTCAGCATCCACTTTTATATGCCTGCTCAGATTGACAATACTAAATAATAAATCACCGAATTCGTTTTCTAAGTTTTCCCCCTGGTTTATAGCTGTTTTTAATTCTTCAAGTTCTTCTTCAACTTTTTTAAATGCATCCTGATAACCTTCAAAATCAAACCCCTTTTTCCGAGCTTCCTCTTGAACCCTCTTAGCTCCCACCAGGGAAGATGGCCTAGCCCGGGCTATTTCATTAATCTTATTGACGGTAATTTCCCCATTTTTGTTCCTTTCCCAGATAGCAATAGCTTCTTCGCCCGACATAACTGCTTCATCGCTAAAAACATGGGTATGTCTTCTGATTAACTTATTTCGTAAATGGTCCATAACCGACTTAATATTGGTTTTAGAACCTTCCCCTTCTTCCAGCATCAAGCTATGTAATATAATGTGCAGAAACAAATCTCCCAGCTCTCCTTCTATTTCTTCCTTCCTATCATATTTTATTGCCTGCCATAATTCAGAGACTTCTTCCCAGGTTAAGGGTAAGATATCAACCATTTGAAGAGATTTATCCCAGGGACATTTTTCTCTCAGGGTTTTAACCAGAATATACATATTTAATAAAGAATTACCCATAGTACTCGTTTCAGGAAAAGGTGGAGCTGGTAAATCTTCAATCTTTAAGTCTCCAAAAAATAATTCTCCGGGTCCATCCTGTAAAGTTAATAAGGCTCTACCAGGCGAATAACCAACCCGCATAAGAAAATAAATGAATAACTTACCGGCAATCTTAAGGTTTAGCGACTCTGGGATAAGGCAAAGCAAAGGATAATTTCTTTTATCAACCTCGTCCAGGATTTTTGTATAGAACCGTTCATATTCAATATTTTCTAAATCTGCAGCAAAGACTGATAAGTCAATTTCGGAAAGAAAATTTTCATAGAATAGTGAAGGGTGATTCTTTCTTACAAATGCCAGCAACCCGGGAATTAACCAGATGATACTATTTGTCAATAATACTTCCTTGTTCTGAAGGAGTGGTTTCAGTTTTATGCCTTAAAATAGATATTTCTCGTTTCAGTCTGTCCACCTGGTACTCTAATTCATCAATTTTATTTTCATATCCTTCTTTTATGTTCCTTAACTCTTCTCGGTGCTGGGCTATCACTGAAAGCCTGTTAAAATACTCCAAAATTCCAAGAATGAGTAAAGCTGCCAGCAGGACCAAACCAGCACCTACAAAGATATGTGCTACGGTTGTTTTAGCTGGCCCTATAAAGGGTAGGTTTATTTCAATCTCAGTTATATTATTAAGTGCCAGGATAGCTCCCATTAAGGCTACTGACAGACCAAAAATAATATATCGGTTCAAAGCGCTATCTCCTTGGAAAATATTTTCTATATTATTATAACTGTTAAAGGTGTTAAATCTACCTCTTCGTTTTGCAAAGCTGCTGAAACTATTTTATCTTCTTACTTTAAGTCAGTACTTTAAAGACACAAAAAGGACCGCACATGGAGCAGTATCCAGCATTAACCAGAAAAGGATTTTTCTTACACTCTATATTTCTAAGTTTCTGAAACCTTTCTTTATCCAGAACATACTTACTCATACCCTGCCAGTCAACTTTTTCTCTCGCTTTAGCCATAGAAAGGTTTCTATTAAGAGCTTGCTGGTTTCCCCGGGCAATATCAGCAATGTGGGCAGCTATTTTAGTAACCACCACTCCTTCCCGGACATCTTTTAAATCTGGAAGTCCAATATGTTCCATAGGGGTTAAATAACAGAGAAAATCAGCGCCTTTCCATCCGGCTAATGCCCCACCTATAGCCCCAGCAATGTGGTCATATCCTGTGGCTATATCTGTTGGAAGAGGTCCTAATACATAAAAGGGTGCATTTTCACAATATCTCTTTTCTAACTCAACATTTCTTTCAATATCATTAAGTGGTATATGGCCAGGTCCCTCAATCATTACCTGAACACCCTTCTCGCGTGCCCTTTTAGCCAGTTGGCCTAATTTTTTCAGTTCAGCTATCTGGGCTTCGTCGGTAGCATCAGCAATACAACCAGGTCTTAACCCATCTCCTAAACTCAAAGTAACATCATATTTTTGGGCAATATCTAAAATTTCATCATAATACTCGTATAAAAAGCTATTCTTTTTATGGTGCCTCATCCAGGCAATAAGCAGAGAGCCTCCCCGACTGACACACTGCATAACCCTTTTTTCTATGAGAGGAAGTGTGTCTTTAGTTAATCCAGCATGAATGGTGACAAAATCAACCCCCTGGTTAGCCTGTCTTCTAAATATTTCCAGAAATATATCTATGTTTAACTTTGCCGGTTCGCCTGCTTCTACCAGGGTTTGGTAGAGTGGCACGGTCCCTAATGGTACCGGGCAGTGTTTTAAAATTTGTTGCCTAATTTTGTCTATATCACCACCAATGCTCAAATCCATCAGGGCATCGGCTCCCGCTTTTAAAGCTACCTTAAGTTTTTTTATTTCACCTTTTATATCCGACTTAATAGGCGATGTTCCGATATTAGCATTTACTTTAACAGTTAAACCTTTGCCGATTCCTGTTGGGATTACTTTCTTATGATTCTTATTGGCTGGAATAACCACTGTTCCCTCAGCAACTCTTGCTCGCAATTCCGCAGTTTCCATCCCTTCTTTCTGGGCTATAATTTTCATCTCTTCAGTAACTATGTTGTTAATAGCAGATTGTAGTTGTGTCATTTGACCTCTTTTCTTTTATTTTTTTATGATTTAGAAACCGAATATAATTATACAAAAAAATTAATACCTGTTTCTGAATAACTTTTACTCTTTTATCTTTTTAATCAACCAAACCATCTTTTTAGCAAAATTCCTTATGGTTCTAAGACCTTCTTCATCATTTAAAACTTCACCCTTTTCCCTGCCAAAAGCAATATTCCAATAAGTTGAACCGGGTATTATCATCCCTTGCTGGAAAAAGAAAAACATCAATTGGGCAAAAGTAAAGTTGTGCCCCGCTCTTCTGGCAATTGCCAGAGGACCACCTACTTTGTTTTCCAGGACCCTACCCTTAGCGCCTGATACTAAACCCGCTCTACTTATCAAAGACATAATCTGGGGTGTAGCTGAACCAAAATAAACAGGGGAAGCCAATATCAGGCCATCGGCTTCCACCATCTTAGAAAAGATAGCTTGAAAATCATCTTTCTGAATACATTCTTTAGTTGTTCCACAGCTACGACAGGCCTGACAGGGTTTTAAGTTTAAACCGGCCAGACTTATAAATTCGGTTTCTACTCTTTCTTCAGAAGCTGTCTTAAGTGCTTCCTTTACCAGCAGTTCAGTATTTCCACCAACCCTGGGGCTTCCTGAAACTCCAATTATTTTAATCAAAGTAAGTACCTCCTGATGGTTATATAAATGATGGTTATATAAATTTAACAGAAAATAAGTATCAGTTTAACTAAATATATCATAAAAACAGGAAGTTCAGAAGCCTGAAAAGGGTGAAGTAGTAAACAACTAATATCTTGTCCCCAAAAAAAGCCTAAAACTCTATTTATGGTATAATTTACCTGATTTTTCGGGGCGTGGCGCAGCCTGGTAGCGCACTCGCTTGGGGTGCGAGCGGTCGGCAGTTCGAATCTGCCCGCCCCGACCATTAAGCCTAAGACTATAGACCCCAAGCAGCCAAGCACAAAGATTTTTGACAAAGGCATTTCTAAGTCTTGACCTTCCGTCATAAGTATGTTATACTTCGTGCATAATGACACGAAGTATATTGCCTACTGATAGAACTAAACATAAGAACCACAGGGGCATCCCTCAGCCTGCCCTGCGCCGTCTGCCAGTTTACTACCGTCGGATGTTGCAAGCCATAGAGGAGGGTGTTCCTTTTGTTTCTTCAGATGAGCTTGGTAAAAGCGCCGGTGTGCCTGGTGCTCAAGTGCGCAAGGACATAAGCTGTCTCTCACAACACGGCCGCTCGGGAGTGGGTTATGATGCCAGATCAATGGCATCTCACCTCGAGGAACTCCTGGGACTGGTCAATGATAAAGAGGCTGTGTTGGTGGGTGTGGGCAACCTGGGGCGGGCGCTGGCTCTCTATCCCGGGTTCTCCCGTTACAAGTTACAAATCATTGCCCTCTTTGACAACAATCCCTCCATAGTGGGACAAACCGTGGGCGATCAACAGATATTGCCGGTGGAGAAGTTGATCAACCTGGCTCAAAGACTACACATCCAGGTAGGGATTATCACCGTACCGGCTGAAGCCGCTCAAGAGGTGGCTAACACAATGATCGCTGGAGGCATTAAGGTAATCTGGAACTTCGCACCCTGCCGACTTACCGTGCCGGGGGATATATTAGTCAAGAACGAGGACCTGGCTACCGAACTGGCCGCACTCTCTCATCGCATCGCCAAACATAAGGTCGTTGTCTTCAATAAAGCAGAAAGAGAAGATGTCCGGCCAAAATAGGGAGGAACACTTATGCTAACGATTGTCATATGTGTGGGAAGTTCGTGCTATGTACGCGGCTCAGACAAAGTGGCTGAGATTCTTGAACGGCTGATTCAACAGGAAAATCTGAGTAATCAAGTAGAACTCACTGGTGCTTTTTGTATGGAACACTGCTCTATGGGGGTGTCTGTTCGCCTGAACAACCAGGTGTATCCAGAACTGTATCCTGAAAATACCGAATCTTTCTTTTACAATGAGGTAATACCCTGCCTCAAGCGAGAAGTGAAATAACATGGGAGTAGTAAGCACTAATACAGCTCGTTGCCATAATTGCTATCGTTGTGTGCGCACCTGTCCGGTCAAAGCAATCCGGGTAATAAGCGGTCAGGCCGAGGTTGTAGATGACCTGTGCATCGCCTGTGCCACTTGCGTGCGTGCCTGCCCCCAGAAAGCCAAGATTATCCGCGATGACTTACCCTCTATCAAGTTAGCCCTGGCAGCCGGAAGGACTGTTGTGGCCAGCGTAGCCCCATCTATGCCGGCCTACTTTGAGATGACCTCTTTTTCCCAGATGGAAAAGCTCCTTGCCGTTTTGGGATTTGCTGCTGCTGGTGAAACCGCCTTTGGCGCTGAAATGGTTGCCCTGGCCCACCAGGAATTAGCCGCCCAGGATATGGAGCGATGGCCCATTATTACCTCTTCCTGTCCGGTAGTGAACGAACTGGTGGAGAAGTACTACCCCGACCTTATACCTCATTTGGCACCCATCGTCTCACCGATGACTGCCCACGGGCGATATCTACACCAGCAATACGGCGATGATGTATTTACCGTGTTCATCGGTCCATGCATCGCTAAAAAGGACGAAATGGTGGACGAAGCAGTAACCGGTGTGGTGGACGCGGTGCTCACCTTTACCGAGCTGGAACGGTGGATGCAGGAAGTTGGGGTGGTGTTCCCGGCGGCCCAACCAGGGGTCAGGGGTCAGGGGTCAGAAGTCAGTCCCCACCCGGCACCCCCG
>QLTX01000278.1 GCA_018725175.1 Candidatus Psychracetigena formicireducens | reverse complement strand
TTTTGTGAGCAAAAAATTAGAAGTGGGGGCAACACCAGATTTATTCTGCTTAGTAAATAAAATAGAGACCTTGATAGATTTTAAAACAGGCAAGGACTTTACTCTCTACCCAGAAAATAAATTGCAAATATTAGTATATGATTATATTCTGGAGGAATTTGGTTATAAAGCTAAACAAAGACTTATTCTAAAAATTAATACAGAAGAAGAAAAGTGTATGCCGTTTGAAATATCTGCGAAACTCAAATATCTCGCACTTAAAACATTTAAGGGCTTAAAGGTGGCTTATGACAACCTCAAATATTTTTAAGTCGCAGTATATGGAAGATTTAATCCGTAGAGAGGATATACCACTTACGTGCAAAATGGATATAATATCCTACGGTCAGGCACGGGGATTTAACGGTTGCGAGCGGTGTAAGCATTTTGTGGATAATATTTGTAAGGTAATGGAGGCAACTAATGAAAATATATGAAGCATATTATTGTAATGAATGTGAGGAGCTAATGTCTATTCCCGATTATGACAAAGATTTTAATATGGTGCATTGCTATAAGTGTGGTAGTAAAAAAGTTATACCATTAAATCAATGGCTCTATAAAAATAGAAGACCAGAAAAGTCAATTCGGCAAACGCCGACTGCTAAATATAGATCAATGTCAACCGACCCTCAAGGGAAAGGTTGAAATAGTTGTGAATAGCCTGTAAGGCTATAAGGAGGGAAAATAAAATGGGAGTTGATATTCACAATTTTAAAGTAATATGTCAATTTTGTGGAAAGACAGGGCTAATTGATTTTTCTAGACCCTCAAAAGAAACTGGTTGGGTAATAGGCTGGTGGGTTGAACCTGGATGGGAAGAGCCTGGATGGAAAGACTTTGAATACTATTTGTGTATTCATTGTGCTGATGAATACGATGAAGAAGGCAAAAAGGAGGAAAGATAATGTCTCTGAAAATTGAATTTAGGTGTTCCTGTGGGAAAGGGCTTTATAAGGTAAGTGGTTCGTATGTTTGGGATATTGAAGTTGCACCTTGCGAACGCTGTTTAGAAAATGCCTACAAAGAAGGTTCCAAGGAAGGGTATAATAAGGGTTACTATGAAGGGTATAATCAAAGTTACGAGGAAGGAAGGTGTAATGAAACAACTAAATAAGTTTTTTAGTGGGGACGACAGCTGTATATTTTGCGGTAAGGATAAGGGTCATTACTTGGGGGGTGTAAAAAATGCTGATGGGCGTTATGAAATCGAGGGTTGGTTAGCCATAGAACATCTCGCAGGGTGCTATGCTTGGTTATGTCCAGAATGTAGAATTGATAACTTAAAAAGCAGAATTAGCATAATGAATACCATGATAGCAATTCTCAGAATAAGTGAAATAAAGGAGGAAAAATAAATGGGATTGATTGTATTTAATAAATTAAAGCATTTTTGTTGTTGGATAGGTTGGCACTCTTATTTTATAGGGTTTGAAAATATCCACCATTCCATTAGAGACCCATTAAAATTTTT
>QLTX01000277.1 GCA_018725175.1 Candidatus Psychracetigena formicireducens | reverse complement strand
TCCGTTCTTTGTTTATGAGTCTAACGACTTTGAATAGCGGTTAATTTATCATCATCAAAATATAAATATTGACTACTATAAATCCATTGCTCACGAATTAGGCCTTGATAAATATCTTTATTTATTTTTTCAGGTTTACCCCAACTTAGTTTTACTTGTTCTTTATTCATCCCAATTCTAACTTTCCTGTTATCAATTAACTCCCATATTTCATCACTCCATTTATATCGTTCCTTTGGATTAAATTCAAAAAAAGCATTTTCCCATGGCCTCTCTTCTGTCCACCGATCTGAATATATATTTGTCCAACTAAACGCAGTAGACACGAACCCTTTTTCTTTACTGGTTGTTTCAACTATTACCCATAGTGGCTCTATTGAATGAAGTCCCCACCAGATGTCAATAACCTTCAATGGTTCTCCAAATTTTACTTTTACATCTCCATGTTTATCCATCTCCTCACAATAGGTAGTAATTGTTCTTCTCTTTGAATAAATTGTTTTTCCAAGCCATCTCTCCTTTGCTTTTGTAATATCATCTAACAATGCTATCCCATCAATATATCCTTTATATGGCTTCGCATATACTTTCATGTTTGATTCTTCCTCAACAAAAGTAACAATGTCATCAGAATACTTTTTTTCTACATCAATTACCCTGATAGTTTTGCCGACAAATTTATCGTACTTTAAATTGTAGGTTGTCTCTACTTCAAATTCACCTGGCTTCCCGCGACGTGAATAAAAATTTTTAGATAAACTAAGGTTATAGCCAAACTCTTGTAGCACCCTCCACTTTTCTAAAAAGATGAATCGTTTTCCCATCCATTGTTTAACAGGAATATCTAAAACGCTTTCATCAGCCTTTTCAGGGGCTTTTTCTACCTTTCCTATGCTCCTTTGTTGAGCGTGAGTAATAGTGAGCAAAATTATAGAAATAAAAACAAGACTTATCAGAAACTTTTTGTACATTGGTTCGTCTCCCCAAAAATTTAAAGCCTAACGCCCTGCATAACCTGCGCGGGCAACCACCTATGCCAAAACTAAACAGCGTTTATCCCGCGTCAGGTTGATGCTGTTGTTATGTCAATTCCTTTATTATGTGTCGTGCGAGGTTTTCATCTATTTCATTATGGCGAGGAACAGGCTGCTTTTTACCAGTTTTTTGATTTATATACAGATCATGCCGATGCCCATGCCTGATGAGAATACAGCCGGCAGAGGCGGGGGGGGAAAGTGGGGACGTTGTTTCCCGATAGGAATTATTCTATGAGATAAATACCATACCATTTCGATCTCTCGCAATTGTTTTTATAATAACTGAAATGCTCATGAGGCTGTTCGACTTTCTGTCAACACTAAGTCTCACCAGGAAACAACGTCCCCATGTCCCCATGCCAATTGTTTATCCCATGTCCAGTTGCAATGGTTTCAATATCCCGAATTGCCCCTTTTATCTTGAAATGCATGTCTAATTTTAACTGTTTTTATAAATATTTTCATAGGCCTAACGTTTA
>QLTX01000276.1 GCA_018725175.1 Candidatus Psychracetigena formicireducens | reverse complement strand
ACGAAGAAGGACTGATCGTAGACTATGAAGTTGATGGAGACTTCCCTAAATATGGTAATGACGATGATCGTGTTGATAAGATAGCTGTTGAAATAGTGAAAGAATTTACCGAAAATCTCAAGAAATACCCTGTTCACAGGAAAGCAGAGCATACGCTCTCTATTCTTACCATTACGAGTAATATCGTGTATGGTAAACAGACTGGAAACACACCAGATGGTAGGAGAGCTGGGGAACCATTCGCACCAGGTGCCAATCCTATGCATGGTAGAGATATCAGTGGTGCCATTGCATCCCTGAATTCGGTTGCAAAATTGCCTTACGAAAGTTGTCTGGATGGAATTTCTAATACATTTACATTGGTTCCTTCTGTCCTTGGTAAAAGCTCTGAGGAAAAAATTAATACTCTTGTAGCCCTTTTAGATGCATATTTCGATCGCAAGGCTCACCATATTAATGTAAATATACTTCACAGAAAAATCTTAGAGGATGCTATGGATCACCCCGAAAAATATCCTAATCTTACAATCCGGGTTTCAGGATACGCAGTAAACTTTATCAAGCTAACTCCTAAACAACAGCGGGAAGTTATCTCGAGAACGTTCCATGGGAACATCTAAATTCGCATCTTTGAAGGGCAGGATACATTCTTTTGAGAGTTTCAGTGCTTTGGACGGGCCAGGGATACGATATGTTTTATTTTTCTGTGGTTGCCCTTTGCGTTGCATATTCTGCCATAATATAGATATGGTAGAATGTTTACCTGGCACTTATAGGGAATATTCGGTGTCAGAAGTGATAAACAAAGTTGAACGGGCCCGAACCTATTTTGATAGGTCTGGAGGTGGTGTCACTCTCTCGGGAGGTGAACCTTTTTTCCAGCCAGACTTCATGCGAGAGCTGTTAAAGGAATTCAAACAAAGAAACATTCACACTGTTGTTGACACCAATCTTTACACCTCTGCTCAAAAAATTAAAGAGATAAGCAAATGGGTGGATCTATTCCTTGTTGGACTTAAACACATTGATAGCAATAAACATAAACAATTAACGGGTCAGGATAATTTCCTCATTTTAGAAAATATTGCTTATCTTAACTTTTTAAAAAAGCCTTTTTGGCTGCGTTATGTTGTTATACCAGGCATAACTGATAATAAAGATGATATCATGCGTTTAGCTAAATTTCTTCACCACTTTAATTATCTAGAATGGGTAGAACTATTGCCTTACCATAGTATGGGAATTCAAAAGTGGAAAAGTCTAAATAAGCCTTATGCCTTGCCCCATGTTGTGCCACCTACAAAAAAAGAGATGGACCAGGTAAAACAGATATTTCGAGCATTAAATGTGCCTGTTCTGCCTGAAGGGGATGTAGAAAGGTGAGAGATTTTGGTGACATGTGATAGAGAACCCAATTTTTAAATCTCATAGCTAGCTAATCATCTATGTCGGAAGGTGAACTGGGCCGGTTAATCTAGGCCGCCGTTGGGATAGCTGGAGGCTGTGGCATAGATAGGAATTTTGTTTTTGCGGCAATCACA
>QLTX01000275.1 GCA_018725175.1 Candidatus Psychracetigena formicireducens | reverse complement strand
TTGAAGTAACTTAAGAGTAAGGAATATCACCATTTTTTCTTCTATGCTCTTGAATTTCTTTTCTCCCACAGGAACCTTATATCCTTCAGGACTTACTCTGTTGAGCTGTTCGTCAAATTCAACAATTCTACTACTGATTAGCTCGCAGAAGGGAAGTTCATTAAAATATTCTGTGCTTATTTGGTTGAATTCCGAAAGATCTCCTGACATTAATCTGTCCTTATCTGCAAAACGGGCGTTGTACAACTAAAAGGAACATCTACTGTACAGTGTTTGATATCTCCGCATACCCCTTGGTAATTTGAACAAGAGCGTGTAGTATAATCAATATTCTTTCTGACAAAGCCTTTAATAAACAGTACGTTAGTATCCTGTAACAGTAGACATTGCGTAATCTTCAAATGTTTCTTAATGTTTTTTATTTCGCAAGCATACTCAGGTAAATCAATGATTGAATTTACGCTGATTTGCACTGTTAGTTCAGCCAAAACCACAGGTATTTTAGCAACTGCACCTGTCAATAAAGGGTTAATAGCAGTAGAAAAATTTACACAGTCTCCTGTAGTTCCACCCTCCACTCTTGCACAGGCCTTTGACGAAAATGGAGCTTGCTTAAAACTATTTACTTGTCCATCGTAGCAGTTTTTACTATAGTTTGGATGCCATACATCATACTTTTGATAAGGCATTTTAGTATCCCCCTAATATTTTTTGGATCGAAGTCGTGATTTATCCGACGATCTACCTAGTACATGCTATTCAACATGTCCTCAAGATGTTACTTTTAACTAAGGAGATATTTTTTCTCAGGGGATGCTTCGAATATACGATAAAGATCTAGGTGGACAGGGGCGTCAGCCACTACAAAATAAAAATATAGAATCATAGTGGGGGTGGACGTCTCTGTCCACCTGTGTTAATAACGCTCGTTGTATACTTTGATTACTTATCCCATCGAAGGTCTTTGCCATAAAACTTCATAAAGGTAAAAGCTCCGAATACTCTGGAGGATAGCCTGGAGCTATATATATCAGGAATTTCATTTGGACTGAGATTGGTTGATATAATCATCTTATTGTTATTTATTAATCTTGTATTTATTATATTAAAAAGCTCTGTGTTGGTAAAAGTATTGGTCAGCTCTGTTCCTAAATCATCAATTATCAGCAGATCAGAATCAAAAAGCAATTTATAGCTTGCTTCCAAAGTTGCAGAGTTACTGTTCCTGAGTTTGTAATCTCCCAATATTTCAAGAATTTTAAATGAAGTCTGATAAATAACAATTTTACCACGATCCAAAAGATCCTTAGCGATACAATTGCACATAAAGGTTTTGCCACTACCAGGATTTCCATAAAATAGCAAGCTAGAAGTGGTGGGTTTGTTAAAATTATCAACAAAAGCAAGACATTCTTTGTAGATATTTTCTATATTAGCCTTTGGGGAAAGAGACTCCCCGCTAACGGCTTGAGTTGAAAAGAGGGAAAAATCAAAATAATCAAAATTCTCACTCTTGAGAGTATTTGATAGATTTGACATTCCAT
>QLTX01000274.1 GCA_018725175.1 Candidatus Psychracetigena formicireducens | reverse complement strand
GAGGACGGAACAAAAATCAATACAAAAGATTTGGACTATAAACTAATTAAACCATTGATTTGGTGGTAGAAAAATAAGGTGATATGGGAGGGAAAAACCATGTTAAAACTTAGAGAACTTTATTATATTACTCATATTGATAATTTGCCTTCAATTTTGCAGAGAGGTATTTTATGTCATAGAAAAATAGAAGAAGAAAAAATTAATTTTACTCCAATATACGATGCAGAAATTGTTGCTAATAGAAAGGAGAAGAAGGTTCCCGATGGACGTGACCTATGGGATTTTGTAAATTTATATTTTCAGCCGCGAAATGCAATGCTTTATCGGGTAATATTTTTTAGCAGAGCAAATGCAGAGGATATAATAATTATCGGTCTTAAGAATAGTATCTTAGACAAACATGATATTTTTGTTACTAATGGAAATGCAGCAAGTCCTTATACGGAAATTTTCCCGAAGGCATCAGCACAAAAATACATTAAAACTATACGAGAAAAGTCTGATAAAGAATGGTGGGCGTCGGAAGATGGTTCTAAAAGAGAGTTAATGGCTGAATGCTTGGTCACTGAGAATGTGGGGACTGAATATGTTAGTGAAATTTATGTACCAAATCATAACACGCTAAATAAAGTAAGAAAAATTTGTAATGAAGATATCCCTATTATCCCCGAACCGGAATTATTTTTCCTTCCTTCCCGACAAATTCATCTAACAGATACTCTTTCGCTTGTAGAAGGAGATATGTTTTTCTCAAGGATGCAAACACTTACTATAAGTGTCAATACTGTGGGTGTAATGGGTAAAGGACTTGCATCAAGGGCTAAGTATCAATTTCCAGATGTTTATGTAAAATATCAGGATTTATGCAAGAACAAAACTCTAAAAATGGGCAAACCATATCTATATAAACGAGAGACATCGTTAGACTTTATATTAGCCGACGAAGCAGAAAGATTAACTCGATTAAATTTACAAACTTGGTTTTTGCTTTTTCCGACAAAAACAGACTGGAGACAGATGGCAGACATTAAAGGAATAGAACAAGGATTAAAATGGCTTGTTACCCGATATAAAAATGAGGGAATAAATTCATTAGCAATTCCAGCGTTAGGTTGTGGGCTTGGATGGTTACCCTGGGGTATAGTGGGGCCAATGCTTTGTAGTCACCTGCAGAAGTTAAATATTACAGTCAATCTATATCTGCCCGTAGAAAGAAAGATTCCAGAGGAACAATTATCCAAAGATTTTCTGATACAGGAAAAAAATCAAGACCAAAGATTTGGATTATAAATTGAAAAACCTTTAATTTGGTGGTGAAGTTATGTTGACGGGACCCTTTTCAATAAATAGCGTAGACCTTTATGTTACCAGTGTTTCTCCTGGGGTCTACATTCTTTCAAAAGATGGTAAAACGGCTGCATATGTAGGCAGGTCGGACACCGATGTCGGCTCTCGGATAAAGCAGTCTAGTCGCGAAGGTTATGGATATACATATTTCTGGTTTGAGTATGCTACTTCCCCCAGGGATGCATATCTCAAAGAA
>QLTX01000273.1 GCA_018725175.1 Candidatus Psychracetigena formicireducens | reverse complement strand
TGGAACTTTAATGTGCCCCAGCTTATTACGGTGTCACCACTAAAGCCTATAGGATAACGATGACTTCCGGCACCTGCATGCCGGGACAGTATAAGGGGTCTTTTATCTTCTTTTCTGTTATCCAGAAAATGATAGTGATTTAGCGCCCACAAAGGATCTAAGCCTTTGGTTTTGGATTTCTCTCCTTGTTGCCAGTCTATCCACCAAAAATCAACGCCTTCTATTTCGTATGGATGATGTAAAATTTTGAAGTACGCATTTATAAATTTTGGATCTGTAATGTCAAATTTAATATCTTCTTTGCTGCCTGGATCAATACCCATCTCTAATGCCATTTTTTTATACATATCTTCATAGGGCCTAACCCCATCTACAGGGTGAAGATTTAAGGTAACTTTAAGATTGTGTTCTTGCAACCACTTTAGGAACGCCTTATAATCAGGAAATAAATCCGTATTCCAACTATAACCTGTCCAGCCCACAGGCAGGACTCCAGGCAAGATGAGGCGCCCGCGTCTGTAGTTGGTGCCAAATTTCTCATTGACATTTACCCAGTGCCAATCCATATCAATTACTGCAACAGTAATCGGAATATCTTCTTTGATAAATCTTTTCATCAAATCAATATATTCTTCCTGGGAGTAAGCCTTATATCTGCTCCACCAATTAGATAAGGCGTAGCGAGGAATGAGTGGGGTTTTGCCTGTAAGTCTAAAAAAGTTTTTCAGGCATTTGCGGAAATTATTTCCATAGGCAAAGATATATATATCATTGCTTTTAGCCTCTCTGGAACTGATCATTCCGTCATTATCAAGAATCAGCGATTTGCTATCGTCATATACGGAAACACCGTTTAATGACATAATGCCATTTTTTAGCCTTTTCTTTAGATAAAACACATCTAACGTCCTTATTGTACCTTTTAAGTTGTAGTTATTGTTACACTTTATTTTCCTGTTAGAATCATTAAACTTAATATATTTTGCTTTTAATGATTTTGTATCGAAAAACAACGTAACTTTATCGGTGGTTATTTGAAGATTATTTTTCATCTCCTTAGCTGTATACTCTGGATTATCGAAGTTTCTAAACCATACGACTTGCGTTGCCTTATCAAGAAAATTATTTTCAATTGATACTTCTATTCTGAATAATTCTGAAGTCAATACAGTTATTCTGTAACCCTTTCCCTGTATACATTGCTTTTCGCTGCATTCAGGTTCTGTTGTGGCAATAAGGTTTTCTTCAAGCTTAATCATAATATCCTCATTAATACCTATGCATAACGACATTAATCACAACAGAGCACGTCATTTCCTGATTATACCACATTCTACTGTCACATGTTGAGTTTTTTAAGGGGTCGTGTCAAAATAATGCTGACTATTTATTTGGACTTTTGATTCGGATTGCTGTATCCTTGAACCTCCGCGGAGTAAAGTAAGGGGGTAGGATTTATTTAGAACAATAAAGGAGATTTTTAAATGAAACATTATATTCGGTGGTGTATTCCAACTTTGCTGATGGTGGCATTTTCGGGCTCGGCTGCGGCTT
>QLTX01000272.1 GCA_018725175.1 Candidatus Psychracetigena formicireducens | reverse complement strand
AATTTATAATCTCCTCCTACCAAACCCAAAGGTTTGCCTACGTTAAGAACTATTTGAGAACGATATCCAGGACTACCACACCTTTTCCCGGGACCCTGACAATAAATTTAGACTCGTTAAATGCCACCGGTTTATACGGAAACTTGGTTATCGTCTTGATACTGCGTATTTTTTTCTCCAAATCAATTTCCGGGTGGACATACCCGAACTCGTCATTTCTGATAAAAAGGCGAATTACATCTTTTTCATCTGTCATCATTAGAATTTTTACCGGCACATTATTTAACAACTTAACACCGACAGATAATTGAGATAGTACTTCCGCACATCGTGTCAGGAAACCCTCTGATATTTTACGGGAATAAAGGTCCAGGCAATAGATAAGTGGCTCTTCCACCCCTGAAATGTCGTCAGGTATTTCTTCTTTACTTCCACTGACAATTTCGGAACTGATTTTCTTGTTTAGACTTTTAGAACCGTAAAGGTTCATGAATAATGGGTCAGGGAGATAAACATCCTTAAATTGAAAATCCGGGTCTGAAGAAAAATTTTCCCTTTTGCCGATCATTACTACCGGGCCATTCTTGTAAGCCATTATTTTCCGTAATTCTTCTTTCGGGAAACAATGATGGTTGATTAGCAAAATGGGACCCTGCACCTTATCTATATTATCGATATTAACGACAGTGTAAATAGGAGCTCCTTTTGCCAATAAGCGATACAAAATATTGTGGGTTGGGGCACATCTTGTTTTCACAAAATCATCCAATTGATTTTCCAGCGCCTTATCAGACCAGACTAAAGTTGGCCCGGCGATAAACTTAGGAATCGTTGAAAAACTATGGTTCCAGTTGTATTCCAGCCACTTCCACTCTTCATTATTGATACCGCCTGCCAGAGAGGCCATAAAACCTTCAATACACCTCTTAAAGTTATTCTGAGAGTCGAGGTAAAATAGGTTGGGATAGGTATAAATCTCTTTTTCCAACAGAGTCGGCGCGTGACGCAATATCTCCCAGTTTTCATTTGGATCATGGATATGATTAAGAGCCGTAATTTTTGCATCAGGGATGCTGGCTTTTGTCAAAAGAATGGTCGCCATTAATTTATAAAAGAAATCAGGGTAAACTAATCCTTCCACTCCTATTTCATTACCGGCCCCGGGACACTCTTGAATAAAATAGTCTACCCCGGTATCAGCAATTTTTCGGTAATCTATCCCATAGCGGTAGATTGCTTCAAAAGGGTCTCTTGACCAGGAAGTATTGAATAGAACTTGCTTTCCTTCATTGTGTACGGCATTTACAATCTTACCGCAGTGTTCTTCCCACCGTTTCACAAAGAAGGTTATCCATTCAACACGTCTGTTCCGCCAGATCCAATCGGCCCTTTTTTCCGACAGGGGTTTATTACCGTCGCTTTTCATGGAGATATCCTTCGGGAGTTTTATCCCGGCGCTTTTAGTAAACTGGTCAACCATATCGTCAGAGTAATCTGACCAGTATAGCGGCTGCCGCAAGTGGTTATATCCATCGGCACAATGGAAACCGTCAAA
>QLTX01000271.1 GCA_018725175.1 Candidatus Psychracetigena formicireducens | reverse complement strand
CTCCGAGCGACCACCATAATAAGCATTTCTCTCATAATCTGATAAAAAATCATCTTTACGAAACCAGTAACCAGTAAAGAATTTTTGAGTAAATAATCTCATAGCATTAGAGCCTACAGTTAAACAGAGGGGTATTTTACACTCCTGAAAATAAAAATCTTCGAGAAATGTTCCTAAATAATAAGTAGCTTTAACATCATTCATTACTCTATCTTGATGATTAGATAATTCAGCTTTATAAATTCCATATTTTTCAGTCATATTTAGATAACCTATCCAGTCATCCAAAGAACCGTCAGCATGGTTGGTTAAATCCATACATTTAAGACCATTTTTTAAAATTATTAGGATTGTTCTTGTATTTATGGTAAGAACAGTCTGTTTTAATTCTCCATTCTTATCTAACTCAGGAGGTTTAATAATTCCGTCCAGATAAACTTTATCATAACTCAAATTAAAGAAAATGAGTAAGCAAGAATTTTTAGATAGAGACAAAAGAAACTCATGAAATTTATTTATCTCAGTAAAATACAAACCACTACCGTCCTCCCCTACTCTCTCAGTAGTCCAGATAGCTTTAACTTTCTTACCTTCTCTTTTAAAAAATCGCTTTCTTATATCTCCAAATATACCAGCACAGATAAATTCTCCAGTAGTTGGATTATTCTCAATATCTACAGCTAATAAAGGATGATGAATTCCATGTTTTCTTTTATTCTGACGAAGGATTCTTATCACTGAAGTTGAGATTGAGGTCGTAGCACAATCTTATACCAAACAGTTTCTACTATCCGAATTAATTCCCACTCATAATCTTCCTTTTTGCCAGCTTTCAAATTCCTGAGTTCATCTATGTTTTTGGTTAATCTTTTAACTTCTCTATCATACTTTATCTTTTCCATTTCCTTTTCTCTATCACTTTTCTTTTCAAAATCTTCTCTAATCAGATTCAATTCTTTAACATATCTTCTATATTCTTCACCACCTTGTAAAACTTTTCCTGTAAAATCTTTTATACATTCCTGTAACTGTTTCTCATAATTTTTCTCATAATAAGCAAAAGACCAACCTTCACCCAAAACTACCGTTCCACTATTAACATTTTGAAACACTCCTTTTATATATAACTGATAAAAATCCTGTTTTTGAGTAAAATTGACCAGACGAATCTTATCTTTGACTTCAACATCTGCAAACCAAGACCTTCTAACCTTAGAAGCTTCCCTAGGATTCAAACCTAATTCCAAACCTTCTTTATAAGATAGACGCCTGCTGGTATTTCGGATAATTTTATAAAGAGGTTGATCACTTTTAGGAAGCGGTTTTATACCCCTCGCTAATCTGGAAACCGTCCAGCGGGAAACCCCTATCTCTGAAGCTATCTTTTGATAGGTATAACCTTTATCGTGTAGTTCTTTAACATAGTTTCTAATTTGATTGACTCTCCTTTTTTAATCAATGTTGCTAACAAGATATTATACCATAAAATAACATAAAAGAGACGGGATAGATAGAGGAATAAAACACTCAAAATCTATCCCGCAGGAGGGGGTAAAAGGATAAGAG
>QLTX01000270.1 GCA_018725175.1 Candidatus Psychracetigena formicireducens | reverse complement strand
TGAAGACATTTCTTCAACAATTAAGTGATTACGAAAGAATCACAAAGGATAATTCCGCTGACAATATAGCGTTAGGAAGAATTTGGCTAAATCAGCTTATTAGAAAAATACTAACCGCTACTGGTTTTACTTTTCATCGCGGGGAAGCAACAGAATTAACCGTAATAAATAAACAAACATATCCGCAACCATTTAATTGCTGGCGGATTATTGATATTAAAGTAAGAGTGGGCGGAACTGATTACTACTTAAAAGAAATAAAAAACTGGCAAACTTGGACAGCTCTTAATAGAACCACAATAACTTCTACTATTCCGAGAAACTACTTTGTAAATAATGACACAATAGAACTTTATCCAATTCCTTCTTTAGCGGGAAACATAATAACTTTTTACTTTCAAAAACGAATTATTGATTTAGGAGCGGCTGACTACAGCGTAGGAACTATTGCCGTAATCGCAGGAGCAACTACAGTGGCTGGCACGGGCACAGTTTGGACTTCAGCTATGGTCGGAAGAAGTATAAGGATTGGAGGTTGGTTTTATGAGATAACCGCAGTAGCCAGCACTACTGCTCTAACAATAGCCAGAGAAAGTGCTGATACGGTTAGCGGAGCAACTTATGTTATTTCTGAAATGATACCTTTCCCTGACGGATTTACTGATATTTCTTTATTCGGAGCTTTGATGCTTTATTTTCAATCAAAAGAAAATTCCACACAGGCACAACAATATAAGCAGTTGTATGAGGAGGGATTAGATAATTTAATTCGTAGAGATGATAAAACAGAGAATAGAATTATTGAAAAAGATGAACAAATTTTAATTGATATAAATAAATTTCCTGGAAACATAATATAAAATGCCAAACAGAAGCATAACAATTTCAAATTTTAGCGGAGGTCAATCTGACAGCCCCAAAGTGGGCGTGCGAGGTTCTTTTGATGAAGCGGTAGGAGTTGACATCCATAGCAGACCTTTTCTTTTTCAAGCCAACCAGCGATTAACAAGAGAAGATGGAGTAGTAGTTAATCAACTTTGTAGATTCGCAGTTCACTCATCTGACGGAAACTCTTATTGGTTTGGAGACGCTGGCGGAATATTCAGACGAACAGCTGCGGGAGTTTGGAGTTTAGTCCGCACAAACACAACAGGCGGGAATGTAGGGGCAAGAGAGTTTAATGATTTTATTTATTACGCTTCAGCTACTAATTTAGGTAGATTTGGACCCCTATCAGGAACGCCAGTTTGGACTGATAACTGGCAGGTTTTAGACACCGCAGAATATCATCAAATGACTGTTCAGGGGTTATATCTTTTAATAGCCAACGCCCGCAGAATAGCAACAGTAAGCGATGCAGGGATTTTTACAGCACAAGGTATTCCAGGAGTTACGCTTACTTCTTTGCCTCGCAATTTTAGAATAAGAACAATCATAAATTTTGGAATTGATGTTTTAGTTGGGACAATCACCACAGACAGCCATACATCAGCAAGGATTTTTAAATGGGATATTGCTTCGCCTGCTTATGTTTCTGACGATGAAATACCAGAAAGAGGATTAAACGCTTT
>QLTX01000027.1 GCA_018725175.1 Candidatus Psychracetigena formicireducens | reverse complement strand
TCTTTGTCATTCTGGGACATTGTCCTGGACTTGATCCAGGATCTATCCAGAATCTCCGGTTATAATTCATTAAAAGAGGAGACCCCGTGTCAAGCACGGGGAGACAGATTTCCACTCCTGGAAGGGAAGGGAGTAAGGGGAGGGTGACAACCTTTATCCCCCTCACACAGCCCTCTCCCCTTTCATAGGAGAGGGTTTCAAAAAATAAGAGATGAGACTGCTTTGCGGAGTTTATCCTGATGAAAATCAGGGCTCGCAATGACTAAGGGGTAAAGATGAGATTGTTTCGGGACTTTGTCCCTCGCAAGGACAATGTGGGAAGGTCATTACCTGAACACCTCACCTTTAAAGATATCCAAAAATCTTTTCCTTTTTTCTATCTCCTCCCTGGTGGGTAATTCCCTTTTAGGGAACATCCTTTTCAGGATATCCCTCCCTCTGATTCCCAGCATCCTGAGTGATAGCTCCAGAAGGAAAAATATCATAGACAATACTAATAGTAAAAACCTCAAAAATATGGTATTTTTCCCGGTTGGTACAGATAATCCGCTTATATCTTTAAAGCTGCTTAGCACTGTCACCCCTTCCTGGTTTTGCATTTGGGGTAAGATAAAGTTTTCCGAGGTAATTAAATATTCCTTAGGATAAGCAACCCCCACAGGTACTTCTTTCAACAGTGCTCCCTGTTCATCGGTCAGGCGAAGGAAGTAGCTACCTGTAGGTAATTCAGGTAAAGCGGATTTAAAACTGTTAATCCCCTGGCGTGTAAAATTGATAGTGCGGGTCTGGAAAGGAGCTTGCCCACTTATAGTTCCCATAACCGGACTGTTTAATGGTAAAGGAGGTTCGCTGTAATAAACAACCTTTTCACCGATTATCTCTACATCTCCATATTCCTGAAGAAATAATTCTCTTACCATACCAGCTAAAAGTCGGATAAAGGTAGAGGAGTTAAGAAACTCTCCTGATAATCTCCCTTCTCCATCAGCAGTATAGACCAGCGATTTACCTAACCCTACTCTCTTAACTGCCACCAGGGGTTCATTAAGGGGAGTCGCTAAAATCATCTGTGAACCTTCTTTTAGGGTTGTTCGCAAATAACCAGAAAGAGTTGATTCTCTCAGCTCTTTATCGCTAACTTCTTTTAACATATTATTATGTGGGGAAACTCTTTCAGGACTAAAGGGCTTAAGGTGAAGGTAGCTGGCTTTAATTCGTCCAACCTCACGGCTGGCAATTTCAGGTAGAGTTTCGCCTTCTGGTGAGTAATAAACCTTACCTCCCCAGGGAGAAGTAATTCTCCTTAAGAATTCCAGGTTGGCATCCTGTCCCACACCAATAGCTACCACCTCCACCTTCTGGTCTTTTAATTTAAGTAATACTTCTTCTAAACCCTCTTCCGGGGCAATACCATCAGAAATCAGCAATAACTGTTTGTTGGTAGCTACAATACCGGTAAAGGATTTGGCAGCCTCCTTCAAAGCCTCTATAATATTGGTGCCTCCTCCTGCCTGTAAACTTTCTATTTCTTCATCAATGCTTTTCTCTCTTTCTTTCAAGGGAAAGCCAAAGGGTAAAATTAGTTCAGGTTTGGAGCGGAAAGCAATAAGAGAAAAGAGGTCATCTGGTGAAAGCACATTCAAGGCACGTCTAACCCCTTCTTTGGCCAATTCAAGCTTGGTACCATATCTGCCTTCAGTTGCCATACTGCCTGAGGCGTCCATAGCCACTAGAAGAGCTACTTCAGGGATACGATGGGGAACCTGCACTTCTGAAGAAACCGGTAAAAGTTCTTCCAGAGCGCTTCCTTTATACCCACCCAAGCCAAAGCTTCTACCCCCACCTATAGTTATCATTCCCCTTCCTTGTTCCTTCAAATAACGGGTAAGTAGCAGTATATTTTCCGTCTTAAAATCCGTCGCTGCTACATCCAATAAAATAACCCCCCTATAACCCATCAGTTCCTCATAGGTTAAAGGGAAACGCTTGACTGGACGAGAGTCCACCTCAAAACCCTGACCGGTCAAGATACTATCTATCCACCTACTATTAACTCCTTCACCATAAAGTAAAAGAAGCGGATAAGAATCGTCCACAAACAGGGAAACTTGATACTCATTATTCTGAGTCCAGGTGTCCACAGTTTCCCTCAGAGATACCTTTAGCTGAACATAATAGGAACTATCTTTAACTTTTACAGTCGGAGAAAAGGAGTTAAAACCTGGAAGTAAAGATACTTCCATTACCTGCAGGGTTTCATAAGCAACGGTTTCGGGCGAATAAATTTTCACTTCCAGTATGCCCTGAGTTCTCTCGGTTGAATAAATCTCTACCTTTAGGGGAAAAGGTTTCTGGCGAAAGATTCTTGAAGGCGCTTCTACATTCTTTATCAGAGATTCTTCAAAATATCCTTCTAAGGGTAAAAGATAAAGAGGGACATGGTTCCTTTTATAATAAGGTAATATCTGGGTTATCTCGCCTGAAGTCTGCATCATATCCGAAACCAATAGTACTGTCTGCGGGTGATGCCCAAGAGCTACCGTCAGGGCTTCTTCAAAATTGGTGGTTTCCTCAGCTTCACCGAAAAAAGCTGACCTGGCAAAAGGCACAACCATCACAGTTCCATCTATATTTTCCAAGTAGGGAGTAATCAGTTGATGAACATCTCCCACCAGGTCTCTTACACTTCTGGATTCGTCAACTAAAACTACTATTTTACCCCGGGAAGACCTAACTTCCAGGGAGGGATTTATAACTGCTAAGACCAGTAAGCTTAAAGTTATAGCTCTAAGGGTTGGCAAAAGACTCCATAACTTTTTCTTCACCGATCTACTACCTCCTCCATAACAGGAAATAACTCAAAGAAAGTAGCAGAATACCTAACAGGATGACATAAGGCACCAGAGAAAGCGGGATAGATTTCGCTGGTTCGGGTAAGGATAGATAAGTAAGGGTTGCCTGGATAGAAGACTCTTCCGGTGGATAATTAACCGAAATAAAATAACTGCTGAAAGCAGTTTTTACTTCGTAAATACCAGTTTCCACTAACCTTAGCCTTCCTTCAGGAAGGAAATCCGTATTACCGGAAGGAGTAGTAATTTCTCCTTCTGTTAGACTTATTTCCTCTCCCAGGTAGGCTTCTATGTTTTTGCTATCAATATAGGAAATGATATTTTTTATCAGAATGGGGAAGGCAGGAAGCAAAGTTAAGTTAGAAAATGATAGGGGAAAGGCAAAAGTAAGTCTAAGGGCGGGTTCGTTTTCCATTATTAACAGAGGAATTTCTGTCTCTCCTTGCCTGAGTGAAAGAAGTGCCTCCCCCTGGTAATCTCCTTGAAAGGCTTTATCAATCACTAAGTTTTCTAAATCCACATACCTAAGAAGCGGGTGCTCTCTTATAACATACTCTGAACCTTCCCAGTTATCTCCCGTAAGGGATATCTCTTTATTATCTTCTCCTACCTGATTTAAAAGTACCACTGGTCTACTGGGTAAGGTTGAAAGCCTGGCATCCACTAAAAAATAGGCATCGTAATCACCAAAAACCATATCTTCCGGTTTCAGGTTGAACAGTAATGCCTCATCTTTAACTGCTGAAAGGGCTGCTTGCAAAAAAAGATTTTCCCTACCTACCATAGCCACCTTTAAAGGCTCTTCTCTACCACCAGAAAAAAAGGTCTGATTATCCATATCCAGAAAATCAAGCCCGGAAAGGATTTTAAATTCAGCTTTAAGGAAGGGGTAATTAGCGGTTAATTTATATAATATTTCTCTTTCTTCCCTGGCAGTAAGCGTTATTTCCGTCTGAAAAAGTGGTTCCTGGTAACTTACCAACAACCTCAGGTTAACTTCGCTTTCTCCATCGTTTTTTAACACCAGAAATAAAAAATATTCACCACCAATTTCTTCTATGACCATCCTTTTAAAATAGACATTGTTGTTTTGAGTTAGTAGAGGCAGCCCTGATAGACTTACTCCTCTAAAGTAATTAAGATACTTATTATCTTCCTGTATTGCCGGAAGCACAGAACCGTCAGTTAGCAGGTGTATAAGAGCACCTTCTCCTCCCACAGATTTTGCCAGCGAAAGGGCTTCCCTCCACATAAACCGCTTAGCAGTAGGTTTAACCTCCTCCAATTTTGCTATAAGCATAGAAGCGTTCCTTGCTTCCAGAAGTTTTGGGTAAGGTGGCTCCCCCACAATTAAAGAGTATCTTGAGGAGGGATATTTTCTAACCAACTCCCGAGCTTCATTTACTAAAAAAGATAGTCTGTTGGGCTCAAGGTCTGTAGCCTTAAGAGAAAATGAATTATCCACTACCAATATTAAATGAGGTACCCGGTAAGCTTGTATATAGGGCAGGCTCAGACTAACTATCAGTAAAGCAGTAATTAATAAATTTAATAAAAGTTGAAGTAAAAAAGGTGGTTTCTTCCGGCGAAAAATGGAAGCGGTTTTTGGCTCCATATCCTTAAAAAATCTTAGGGTAGGATAGTATGTCAGGCGAGTTTGCCGACGGAAAAGATAGAGAAATAGTATATACCCCCAGATAGGTACAATTGACCAGAGCAGCCAGCCTCTTTCAAAACTCATCTCAGGAAATAACCTCCTCTTTAAGTAACCTATAAAACAGGGCATCTTCGTTATCCTGGTTGTTTAAGAAAAAGCATTTACCCCCTGCTTTAATTATCTCGTCTGCCCTCTTAAGAAAATAATGGTTATAACGCTCTTTATATAGCTGAATACTCTCTTTTTGGAAATAAAAAGATAGTTTATCATCTTCTTCCAGATCTCTCAAATTTACTTCACCTATTTCCGGTGGCTCTAATTCCTCATAAGATTGGATAGCTATCACTGTAAAAGCTAAAGAATGGAGTTTTAACAATCCCCAATAGGAAGTAAACTCTGAGGGAAGAAATAAATCTGTAAGAAAGTAAACTCCTCCACGGAAGGGGATTGATTCCAACAAATATTTAAACTCTGAAAGTGAGGGAAATTTTCCTTCTGGAAAAAGATGAGAGAGATGCTTTTCAAAATAGAGATAATGGTTTATATGATTAAGATAAACAGGCTTTTCGTTATTTTGTGGGAGTGGGAAAAATAGAACTTTCTCCCGTTTATTTAGCGATAGAAAGGCGATAATAGAAGCTACCTTTTGGCTTAGGAAAAACTTAGAAGGCTCTCCAAAATTAAGCGACAGGCTTCTATCAAGTAAAATAACAAAGTTGCCTTCCTCCTCTTCTTCATATACCTTAACAAACAGTTTCTTAAGCCTGGCATAAGCTTTAAAATCCACCCTCTTGAGTTCATCACCAGGAGAGTAGGACCTGAAATCCGCTAACTCCAAGGAACGGCCTGTCCGTGCTGACCTTCGGCTTCCACCAACGGTACCCCTACCCTTAAGCAGATTGAGGTGGTATTCTCGCAGTTTTTCCTTAAAATCCGGGGAAAGAAATGGCATAAATATCTTTATATTTTAACTCTTTCAACTACTTTCTCAATCAGGGAATCATACCCGACTTTATCAGCTTCTCCCTCATAATTGAGAATAAGCCTATGCCTCAGAGCTGGGTAAGCCACTTCCTGAATATCGCTAAAACTTAAGTTAGGCCTGTCTTCCAGCATGGCTTTTACTTTTCCCACCCTTAATAGAACCTGTACTCCCCTGGGACTTACGCCATAGCGAACAAATTTCCTCACTTCAAAGGGGGCTAAATCTCCCTCGGGGTGAGTAGCCAAAACCAGCCTGGAAGCATAACTCACCACCTCTGGGGCTACCGGCATTAATTCTATGAAGGAAACAACTTCCCTTAGAAGAATTTCGTCGCCTACTTCTTTCACATTCGGCTCAGTATAAGGAGAGGTTTCTACACCAATTCTCTTGAGAGTATTTAAATCCGGGAAGGGAATTATTATCTTCAGGCTAAACCTGTCCAGCTGAGCCTCAGGGAGTGGGTAAGTGCCTTCCATTTCAATGGGGTTCTGGGTAGCTACCACAAAAAAAGGATTGGGCAATGAGTAGGTGGTTTCTCCAGCTGTAACTGTCCTTTCCTGCATCGCTTCCAGTAGGGCTGACTGAACCTTGGGGGTAGCACGGTTTATTTCATCAGCTAATAAGAGGTGGGAAAAGATAGGTCCTTTCATAAAAACAAACTCCCGCATACCTTCCTTCTCTATAAGCAGGTGGGTACCCGTAACATCAGCCGGCATTAAATCGGGTGTGAATTGAATTCTTTTAAAAGTCAGAGAAAAGGTTTTAGCCAGAGCCTTGACTAACATAGTCTTACCCAGCCCAGGCAATCCTTCCACCAGGGTGTGTCCCTGTGAGAAAAAGGCAAATAGAAGCTCTTTAACCACTTTTTCCTGGCCGAAAAGAATGGAATTAAGCTCTTTTTCCACTTTAAGCAAAACGGTGCGTACTTCGTTAAAATTCATTCTTTTTTGCACGGTTATTCCTACCTTAACAGTTCTCATAGTTATTTGGATGATATTTATATAGACTTATTTTGCTAACACAATACAAGCAGGATTTATAAAATGTTTTTAGGGAGAAATAAGCTCAAAATAACTCCTGATAGCCCCACGATAGGAGGTTGGAAGAGGCGTAGATTTAATAAAAAGGAGAGCTTCTGCCCTGCTAAGTTCTAACTTCAACAGTGCTCTGGTGTTAAGCTCACCCCCAATTCCCCGTGTGGGACGAAGTCTCAGGGTAAAGATCTCTTTAAAAAGCTTCAGCTCATCAATTGAACTAATCGGGGTCAGGGTGCTATCTTCAGATTTTCTCCTTCTTAAAGTAGAGTAGGTAGCTGATGGTTCATTGGTTTCAGTTTGATTCAGGGTATTGGAACCGTCACTTTTAGAAGGGATGGCTTCAACTGCCGGGCCAGCACCAGCCCCAGCTGTGCCACTTCCTTCTCTAAGCTCCGCTTCACCTTCTTTATCTTCAAGAGTGGCTCCGCTGCTACCTTTAAGGCCTTCTTCCAGCATCTTAATCAGCGGGTTTAAAAGAGCCAGGGCTTTTTGGTAATTCTGTTCTTTGACAGCTTTATTAAGCTCTTCAATTTTTTCTATAATTTCCGGGGTGGGACTTTTGAGATTTTTAGCTAACTCTTCCGTTAGGGTTTTAAGGCTTTTTCTTAGTTCTTCTTCTACTGAGTAGGGAGTAGTTTTGGCATCCTCTTCCATAGTTTTTTCAGCTTCAGACGGAGGTGCCCCATCGTTAAATAGCTCTTCTAATAACTGGGGTAAATTAAAAATGTTTCTATTATTTCTTGAGGTTAAGAAACCCTCTTCCTGTTCGGGTATTCCCAGATAGTTTCCATCGATATGAAGAAGGTTCTGGTCAACCCCTTCCATGTCGCTATAAGCTGACCCGATGGCTCCGTCTAAATGATTAGCAATTATTAGAATGGTTATTGACAAAACCAGCAAACGCAGGGGAAATTTCCTGAAAAATAATTTCCACAGTGAGGTTTTGATAAAGGAGTTTTCTCTCATAACCATTTTATCTTTATAAGGAAGGGATGGATTCGCCCTATATTGAGTTAAAAACAGCTCGCCTGTTTTTAATTCCTGGTCAAGAAGCAGATATTTTTTGCGTTTAGGTAAAAACAGAAAATAGAGTGAAAAGGGTAATAAGCTTAGGGTTGTAACCACAATTAGCTGGTAGGGATAAAGCCAGAAGGGCCAAAAAAAGGTGGAAATTAAGAAAATAAACGAAGCAATCAATAAACCCACCGAGTTAACTCGTAAGAATTCTCTCAGGTAATAGCAAGTAAAAAAGAGTATTTTTCTAATTTTCATATATCATCACCTTAAATAATTATACACCTAAATGAGCTCTCTTTTGTCAACCAAAACCCTAATTCAGGGTCTCGTTCGCTCTGTTGTTGTGGAATGGTTTGGTATTTGTACCCGTAGGGGCAATCCAGAATCTCCTCTTCTTGGTCATCGCGAGACTTCTGAAAGAAGTCGTGGCGATCCCATCGCTTTCCACTCCTGGAAGGTGCTTCTTTCTCCACTCCTGGAAGGGAGGGGAGTAAGGGGAGGGTGATAACTCATTTTCCCCTCACCCAACCCTCTCACCTTTCATAGGAGAGGATTTCAAAATATAAGAGATGAGACTGCCACGGGATTTCATCCCTCGCAGTGACAAAAAAGGCGTCATCGCGAGAGCCTGAAAGGCTCGTGGCGATCCCATGTCTTCCACTCCTGGAAGAGGGATATATTCAGGTTCAGGACAGAGATCAGGGTACCAAAGTGCAAGTGGCGGGATGACAGGATAGTTAAAAATACCCAATATTTATTAATTAAGGGTAAAATATAGTTATAAAACAGGGATAACCATACCAGGTAAGAGTGGTAACTATCCCTTAGGGAAGGGTTACCCTAAGGCTTCTTAAAGATTTAAAGGAGGTTGTAATGTACAAAAAGATAGCTATTTTTTCACTTCTAATAATTTTTACCCTGTTAGCCTTTCCCCATCAGGCCCAAGCAAAAGATTATTCACTGCCTGAAGTTAGTATAAATGCCACCATCAAGGAAAATGGCACGGTAGTTTTCAGCGAGGATAGAACCTTCAATTTTGATGGTTCTTTTTCTTTTGGCTATTATGAACTTCCTAAAGAAGGTTTTACAGTTTTAGAAGAGGTGCAGGTATCTATTGATGGAATCCCTTTACTCCTGAATGAAAGCAGGAAAACAGGTACTTATTATGTGGAAGATACTGGTAGTACTTACAAAATCCACTATTTTTACAGCGCTTATAATGAAAGAAAAACCTTTACTTTTAACTATACCATTCCTGGTCTGGTGAAAGTTTACCAGGATTATGGAAAGTTTTATTGGAAACTTCAGAGTAAGGGTTGGGAGAGACCCATTGGTTCTTTTCAAGCTCGCATAGTATATGATTTTTCTGTTCCCATTGACGATTATTTTGTCTGGGCGCATGGACCTTTATGGGGAGAAATTAGAAAAATAGACGATAAAACCGTCTTTATTGAGGTTAGCGATGTGCCAGCCAATACTTTTGTAGAAGTTAGAATTCTAATTCCCACCGTCTATTTTAAAACTGCCTCGGTTATTAGTGCAGTTATTAAAGAAAAGGTGTTTAAAGAGGAAGAAGGCTGGGCTAAGGAGGCTAATAGGAGAAGGATGTTAGCAAGATTTGCCACAATTTCTGTACCAATCATATCTCTTTTACTTATGGTTGCCTTACTTATGTATTTCCTACACTTATATAACAAATACGGTGTAGAGTTTGCTCTACCTAAGAATTTTATCTATGTCAGAGAACCACCCACTCCCGAGAAGCCGGCGATAGTGGCAGGCTTAATGAATTTTAATGCTTTTAATCCCAATTCTCTGCAAGCTACCATCCTTGATTTAATTTACCGTGGTTTTATAGATATGGAAGAGGTGGAAGTGAAAGGCTGGTTAGGAAATAGGAAAGATTTTCGCCTGATTCTGAAAAAAACAGAACCATCGGAAGATGAACCAGTAAAAGATAAAACCGACGACTCATTAATAGAAGTTGCGGAAAAGAAGTCATCATAGACCCTGGAAGACTGGATAACTTTGAAAAATCCTTATTAAACGATGTTCTTTTTGATGAAAAAGATGAGGTATTAATATCTCAGCTTACTTCCAAGTTCAAAAGAAGAGCGAATCATTATAAGAGGGTACTGGATAATTTTAAAGAACAGCTGCAAAAAAAAGTGAAAAAGCAACTATTTTACGACTTAAAAAGCGAAAAAATGTCTATATTTATACTGGTTGGTGGGATAATCATCGGAGTGGTTAGCTTTATAGGAGCAATTATCCTGCAGAATGTTTCGGTATTGCTATTGTTCATTCCTGCCCTGGTATATATTTTTGGTGGTCTCTTTGCCATACCTCGGAGAAGCATAAAAGGTAAGGAGAAATATGATTTATGGATGGGATTTAAATCGTTCTTGAGAGACTTTTCCAACCTTAAAGAGTATGGACCAAAAACTATAGTGTTGTGGGAAAAGTATTTAGTTTATGGGACAGTTTTAGGGGTTGCCCGAGAGGTTTTAAAAGCGCTCAAAGTAGTAATTCCAGAAATAAAAGATATGAATAATGCCAGGATTTTAAGGTCAACGATGATGGCTAAAAGCTGGGGAGTAAGTGGTCCTACTCCAATTGGTCTGAATCAGGCTTTTAATTCCCTTAACAGCGCCCTGGCTGGGTTAAATAAAGTAGCCCACAGCAGTTATAGTTCTTCCTCGGGTGGAGGTGGGGGATTTTCTGGTGGTGGCGGAGGTGGAAGAGGAGGGAGCGGTGGCGGGGTAGGTTAAACCAACCGTAGGTTAAACCTACCTGACCAGCCTTATCATATCAAATATTGGTAAGTAGATAGAAAGCGCTACAAAGCCTACAATTACGCCTAATATTAGAGTAAGCGTGGGTTCAAGCAGGGTGACAAATCTTTTCATCTCATTGTCTAATTCTTTCTCAAAGTATTCCACCATTCGTCCCAGCATTTCTTCCAGATTACCGCCTTCTTCACCCACAGCTATCATCCTGACAAACAACTGAGGGAATATTCTGGATTCTCTCAAGACAACGCTTATGCTTCTACCCTGAATTACTCCTTCGCGGCAATACAAAATAGCGTTTTCAGTAACTTTATTACCCGAAGCACGGGATAAAAAAAGCAGGGATTCGGTTAGAAGCAAGCCGCTTCTAAGGAGGGTTTCCAGGGTTGAGGAAATCCTGAGGAAAATACTTAAACGGTAGATGTTACCGATGGAGGATGGTAAGCGGAAAAGTATTCTATCCCAGACCATTCTTCCTTTTTCAGTGTTAATAATTTTTTTAAATAAAAAATAAATAATAATGGCTGAAGGAATAATCAGCCACCAGTAACCCGAGATGATTGCCGAAAGGGCAACCAGTATCCTGGTAGGCAAGGGCAGTGTAACATTGGCTGATTTGTATAAGCGGGTAAAAACCGGAACGATAGTTACCAGGAGGAAGGTTACCGCCCCGCCAACCAGTAATAGGGTAATCATTGGGTAAGACATTACCTGTTTTACTTTGGTTTTTAAGTCTTCTTCGCGGGTTAGAAAATCTGCTAAGCGGGCGATAACTTCACTTAAGTTGCCGGTAGCCTCACCCACCCTGATTATTTCAATTACCATACGGGGAAACCCTGGTCCAACCTTACTAAGAGAACTGGATAAGGATGCTCCGGTAGTGGTTTCTTCTCTTAACTTTCTTATGGTAGTTTTTAACGCGGGGTCTTTAATATTACTTTCGGTAATTTCCAGGGCGGTGTTTAAGGTAATGCCAGATTTAATGAGAAAAGCGAGTTGTCTTAGTAAGAATATAAGGTCACTGGTTTTTACCTTTCGTTGAATATTTAAAGTCCAACTAATCCTTCTTTTTATCTCTAAAACATAGATGCCCCTTTCCTTTAATCTGGCTTCAGCTTCAGCGATATTTTTCGCTTCCAGCTCCCCCTGCAGGGATTTTCCCTCTTTATCTCTCCCCAGGTAGCGAAATAACATCTATTCCTCTAAACCAACTATCCTGAGGATTTCTTCTATAGTAGTTTGACCCAATTTTACTTTCCCAAAACCATTTTCCAGCATAGAGGTCATACCAGAATTTAAGGCAATTTGCCTTAACACGCTGGCTGAATCCTTTCTGATGATGGCATCACGAATGGATTTATTAATGGTAAGGATTTCAAAGACGCCGGTTCTTCCCCGGTAGCCAGTGAAATTGCAGGCGCTACAACCAGTACCTTTCCAGAGGATAACTGAATCAAGGGGAGGCGTTGAGTATAGTAAATCCACCTCTTCTTTATTAGCGAGGCACTCTTCTTTACAGGCAGGGCAGATAGTTCTTATAAGTCTTTGAGCCACTATACCAATCACCGAAGAAGCAACCAAAAAGGGTTCTACACCTATTTCTAACAGCCTGATGATGGTGGAAGGAGCGTCGTTGGAATGCAGGGTGGAGAATACCAGATGACCGGTAAGAGCGCTTTCCACCACGGCTTTAGCAGTGTCGGCATCTCTTACTTCACCCACCATAATAATATCAGGGTCAAGTCTTAGAACACTCCGAACACCATTGGCAAAGGTGATGCCAGCTTTAAGGTTAACCTGGGTCTGGATAATACCGGGTAATTCGTATTCTACGGGGTCTTCAATGGTAAAAAATGATTTAGTGGGATTACTGATTTTATTAAAGGTTGAATAAAGGGTGGTAGTTTTACCTGAACCGGTAGGACCTACGGCCAGGATAACTCCATAAGGTCTTATTATTAGTTTTTCATATTCTTTGAGGGTGTTTTCCGGCATGCCAAGACGGGAAAGTTCAATCATTATCTGAGCTTTTCTCAGGATTCTTATGCTTATTTTCTCTCCATGCTTGCTATCGGTAGAAGAGATACGAAAATCATAAATTTTGCCATTAACTTCATAAGAGAACCTACCATCCTGAGAGCGCCTTTTTTCGGCAATATCCATCCCTCCTAATACCTTGAACCGTGAAATTACGGCCTCTTCTATTCCAGAAGTTATGTTCATCACATCGGATAACATGCCATCAACCCGGTACCTGATACGGATGCCTTCGGGGGTGGGGTCAAGGTGGATATCGGAAGCGTTGTTGCTGATAGCGTCAGTAATTAAAGAGTCGGTAAACTTGACTACCGGGGTGTCCATAGTAACCGGGGCAACCTCTTCTTCTACATATATATCCGCACCCTTAAGAGTCTTATCAGAAGTGGTTTTTATATTAAAATACTGGTTTAGGAGTTGCTGGAACTCTATATCGGTAACCAGGTAAGTTCTAATCTTATACCCGGTAATCTCTCGGACATTATCCAGTACCAGAGGATTAAGGGGCGGTAAAATAGCTACTTCCAGGAAACCATCAGTAATTTTTAAAGGAAATATTTTTTTATCTTTAATAGTTTCTTCGGGTAGTAACTGGATAACCTCTAAAGAGAGTGGCATTCCCAGAACTTTTCGGTAGGTAATTCCTTCCTGGTCAGCTAAAAGCTGACCTAATACCTGGGGCGAAAGAATGCCCATTTCCACCAGAATCTGACCTAAGGGAGCGCCGGTGTTTTTTTGCTCGGAAAGAGCTCTCATTAAATCACTATCGGTTATGTAGCCTGTTTCCAGCAGTAATTGTCCTAAGGGTTTCTTGGGCATGTTAGTTTAAATAATAGCATAGTTTTATAAAAATAATTAAATTCAATTGGGGCACTGCTTTAACGGAACTCAATCTTGATATCATCAAAGTAAACAAGTCTATTTGCATGTCCGGTGACTGCTCTTAAAAAGGGAAATCCTGAAGTATGAGTAGAGTGAGGAACAGTTCTTAAACGCCGGCCATTAAAGTAGTAGGAAATGTTGTTTCCTATCATCTCCAGTCGTAAGGTTACCCATTGATTAAAATATAAGACACCCGAATAAGTGGTAGTATGTATTGTAGTAGTAGTACTCATTAACCTAACCCTTGTTCTATTACGGGCTGGTTCCACATCAATTCTTACAAAATAACCCCTACCAAAGCGGTCGCATCTTCCGCCAATAGCAGCATAGCTGGTACGGGTGCTGGTGTCTCCCGGAGCGCGATGTAAATAAACCTTTCCTTCAACAGTATAGTTATTAGAATGTGATACCCAACCACTACTGGGGTAGGAAGTCCCCAGTGCGGTAGAAGGATGATTATAACGGGAAGCAGGTGAGCCACCAAAACTTACAATATTCCACTGGCCTCTAGGAGAATTAGACCAGGCAAAAGTCGGAATATAATAGTTTCCATCGTTAAAAGTTTCCAGATATTCCGGAAAACCAACTTTTACTATATTATTGAACAAGTCTGATAAAATGTCGCTTGATTCTCCAATATTATCGGTGCCTTTGATAGGATTGGGGAAAAAAAGTATTCTTACATTTTTTAAGTTGGGTTGATTATCCACCAGAGTAGTATTAATGGAGTACTCAAAGTTATCATCTATGTATTCAGTTCGGTTTGTGCCAACAGTAACTTCATCAAAATTCCTGTTAATTAGCCTTTCCATCTCTCTCTGGGCATAAGTATAGGCTAACTGTTTGACTTCAATACTTTTCATCCCTGAGGAGGCAACATAAAAAGCGGTGGCTATACCGCCGGCAAGAAGAGCTAACAGTATTACTGAAAGAAGCACTTCCACATAACTAAAACCACAGTTTAATTTACCTGACTCAAATTCTTTACCTGACCCAGTCTTCATTACTCTAATGAGTCTTTGAATATCATTTAGTTTTTTATAGTTATTTATTAAGTTTTTCATTTTTATTCTCTCTTTTAATTTTACCCTCTCACAGGTTATTTGCTACAACTAAGGACAGATATTCAAAAAAATATATCATTA
>QLTX01000269.1 GCA_018725175.1 Candidatus Psychracetigena formicireducens | reverse complement strand
CAGCCATTTAGAATCAGGCGAAAAGAAACCCAACCTCAACCCTGAATTAGTGGAAAAATTATCTCAAGCTTATAATCAAGAACTTTCTCCCGAAGAAATTTTCTTTTATATTTACGGCACTCTCTATTCCAATGTCTACCGCAAGAAATACGCTGAATTTTTAAAAGTAGACTTTCCGAGGATACCTTTTACGAAGGATTATGATTTGTTCATCAAAATGGAAAAATACGGGGAAGTCCTCGTTGGTTTGCATCTCTTGAAATCAATAGCGTTAGATAATCCCCTTGCCCAGTTTCCAGAAAGAGGCAGTGGAAGAATGGAGAATCCGAAATACAGTGAAAAAGAAAAAAAGGTCTACATCAACAAGGACCAATGTTTTGAGGGAATAGAAAAAGATGTTTGGGAATACCAAATCGGTGGTTATCAAGTGCTCAACAAATGGCTCAAAGACAGAAAAGGGAAAACCCTTTCCCTCAATGATATAAAACACTACTGCCAAATCGCCACCGCCCTGAAAAGGACGATGGAGATTCAGGAAGAGATAGACAATCTATATCCGGACATGGAGAAGGAAGTTATTGAATAAGGTTTTTTAAATATGCCTCTACATTTATGACGCCCATTATAGCGGGTTGGATAAATCCGACCCCTACAAATCCACCCGAAGAGCGCTAATTTAAATCGCAAATAAGCACTTGTTTTAATGCAAGTATATGTTATAAGAGTTAGTAGGCTAAAATATTGAGGGGAGTAATATGGATAAAGATACTCTTATTTCTTTTAAAATTCTAGATGCTCTTAACCGTGCAAGAAAAGAAAAAGGAGAATTTACTCGTGTGAACCTGAAAGACATTGCCGATGAGCTATCTATGGATTTTGATTTTTTTATGATCCGCTACGGCATTGAACTTCATAAACTTGGGTATATAGTGTCCGATGTGGGTAATTGTGCTTACATTACAGAAAAAGGAATTGCTATGCTTGAAAGAAACAATCCATTTTATCAAGACTATAGACCAGTCGAAAACAAAAACATCATCATAAACGCCCCGGTTACAGGTAGTGCCATTATCCAAGGTGATAATAACAGCGTGAATATTACTTTTGATTTCTTGGCAAAACTTGAGAAGGAAATTGCTAAGTCCTCTCTTCCGCCAGAAGAAAAGAAGACTTGGTTAAGTCGTATTAAGGAGTTTGGTTCTCATCCGGTTTCCGCTTCCCTGGCAAAAGTATTGGAGATGTTTACAAAGTCTCAGATGGGATGATAATATCTCTTTTGAAGTTTAAGTATAATGGGGGCGGTTCTATTTATTCTATTCGCTAGCTGAGTGAGAGAAAAGGGGACGGTTCTATTATAGCTCTGGATTATCCGATCAAGCATGCCCTCTGATTTGATCAGGGAGTCGAACAATGACATAAGGAATAAAAAACATAACAAATCAATACACCTAACTGTTACCCGCCGTCTTTCGGCGTCGGTTACCAGCAGGTGAGTATCTGATAGATTTCAGTCAGGGGCTGTATCCTCAATAAAACGCAAGTATTTAATGCGTTTTATATAGAAGGATAATTCATGAAAAA
>QLTX01000268.1 GCA_018725175.1 Candidatus Psychracetigena formicireducens | reverse complement strand
TAATTACGATATACGATTGTTCCTGATTCAATATCCTTGATTTCTAGAAAGCCTTTCTGAATGTAACCATCAACTTTTTGATGAAAGTGAGGAACTTTCTTTAGTTCTTCATATACTGGCCTTGGAAGTATGAATCCTTGTGGAAAACATTGTATTAACAAGCTCATCGAATCAACCCACAAAAATGAAGACAAACAATCCGTATCAAAGAAAATCAATTTAGTCATATACTTCATTTACTTCCAAATCAAAAACTAAATCATCTCTAAAAGCATCTAATAGATAAGACTCGAATTTACCTTGAGTAATCAATGATGCATCTCTTAATTTATGTGCGAGCGATAGGTAACGTCCAGTTGTTGAATGAATTTTCTTATCGCAAGTTTTGTATAGAGCCCAATCATAACCCAAACGAAGCGCTCCTCTCTGAATATCTTTTTCGAAGTATTTACTTTCATCTACGCTAAGATATCCATCCGCTACAAGACGAACCAGCAATGATTTTCGACTGACTCCATAGCGCTGCTCAATAAAAATAATATCTTTGAGTTCTAATTTATTTCTATCCTCTTTACGGTCTGTAATATCTGAATGTAAAGACTGTGAAGGCATCAGTAGATAACTAGCGAATAGGTCCGCTTCTACTTCAGAATCATTTCCTTTAACTTTAGAATTTTGAGCAACAGTTACTGTATTATCTACGTTCTGATGATCAAAGTAATGGTACAGTTCATGTGCTAGTGAAAAATTCTGTCGCCCTAAAGTAGACCTCGAATTGATCGCTATCAAATCAGCAGACTTTAAACACAAACCACTCATATTATCTGCAAAAGGATAATATACAAGTGTTAGTTTTCCATACGCTTCTACAAGTGTTTTAAGGTCGATAGGACCACTTACTTCTGCTCCTAAAAGAGCACGAACATCAAAAGCAAAGCGTTGTAAACTGTCTTTAGTCTTCATGTAATAACACCTTCATTTCGATAAGATTGAGGGCTATCTGTTGAATCTTTGATATCGATTCCAGGTCAATAGATTCGAGCTCTTTCGCTCTAAATAATATCTTTAAACTTGGACTAAAATTTTCAATCTCCAAGTCTTGTATGAAACAACCAAATAATAAACACGCCTTATCTAGGTGATGCGTACTTAACTCACGTTCGCCTTTTTCAAATTTACTAAGCATGGATTGATCGATACCCAGATACTCTGCTAAGTATGCTTGCGTTATATTCATAGATTCTCTGATACGACGAAAATTATCTCTAATTGAACTCATAGTATCCTCCCCTGGTAATCTAATTATAGCATCGTTGTCATATATTTTAAATTATACCGATATACTTTTATGACAAACTATAAAAAACTAAATATTCTATCGAATTTAAAATGATAATTCACATCGATTTAAAGTACCTCAACGCTCAGTAGAGTATCAGAATTATTTTGATAGTAGTTATATAAACAAACATGTCTTTATTGTATCAATCACAATAGAAGGTTGTTTTGCTATATTTACACATTAAGTTCTAATAATGTTAAATAATCCAAGTCATGCAATACACCTCAATATTCCCATTGTAGCCAAACAATG
>QLTX01000267.1 GCA_018725175.1 Candidatus Psychracetigena formicireducens | reverse complement strand
AGATAGATTTCCTCAGACACTACTAACCTTGGAGGTACTTTGTGTCTAAAGGATGGGGGTCATTCCAGTTGTAGCACCCATCTTTTTTGCTTGAGTGATTATAGTTCTTCCCCGAAGTTTTTCATCGGGTTGAATAGAAAAATGTGCCTCAGCATTTACCATATCTGGATCTTCATGTGGGTTTACAAAACCAAATAAGATATCAGGACGGATTTCCTTCAACTTTCTAAGTGCAGGTAAGGCACCAGGTACAGCCTGGCTGATAATTATTACTTTAACATCGGGGTTTTGTGCCAGACTGATAATTTGGGAAATTTTAGTTTCCTGTTCTCCCATGAAATTATCTGGATAAACCAAATGAATTACCCTATCTGAACCATACTTGGCGATAACTCTTTCAGCAGCCCTGTACTCATCTTCTCCCTGGGCAACTGTTCCAGTCATAATGCCAATCATAAAGGGTTTTTCTACCGCTTCCTCAACCTTAGGCCTGGTAAAATAATAAGCCAAGCCAGCAACTACAACAACAACTACCAAAATCAATACCAATTGGTTCTTTTTCATATAACCTCCATTAAAATAATTAATACTTACCGACATATTATAAACCTAAAAGAGAAATGTAGCAACAATTAAAGGAAGTAAATTCATTTTAAATTTGGTTTCGCCAAAACCTGGCTACTTCAGGATGTTTTAAATATTCCCATTTACCAGTAATACCTTTTTGATAAGCCCCTATTTCCAGGTGGAGCATAGCAATTCCACAATCAAGTCTTGGGGAAACTATTATAGAGGGGAAGAATTTATCAACAGAAACTGTTATAGAATCATCTTCAACCGCAAATCTCCAGGGTTGTCTATTCATGGCTGAAGGTGCTAATCTGGCTGTGGATAAAGAATTATTTACCCATTTGGGCCATTTTTGGGGAGTATAGTTCAAACATAATTTATCCAGGCTTTTTCTTTTGTGCCCGGAAACCATACCAGAAGTAACCCTTTCCATAACAGAGTAATTGTTGGAAGTGTAACCAATTGGGGTTACCGCCAACACTTGTTCCTTATTATGCAGTTTTATATGCTCTTTAACTACCTGGTAGTTAAAGAAACCTCCCACCCAGCAGGTAGAAAGAGATTGGTAGGTGGCTTCTAAAATGAAACTTTCTCCCAGGTAACCTGTTTTTTCCTGAACATTAGGGTCGGCCATATCACCTATGAAGGCAGCGTATGCAGGTGAACCTTTGATCTTTCCATAAGAGCCTATAATGCCTCTAAACACATTTTCAGTATCGGTATTAACGAAAACAACCCTACTACCTTTTATGATGTTGTTTAGGTTTTCACAGAATATAGGTAAATGATAAATGATATTTTCGGGAAGAGGCTGGCCATTATACTGCCTACGAGAGCGTCTGATAAAAATAGCCTGATACCAATTAGCATAATATTCGTACATAATTTAATAATACACTGAAATTGTAGTAATTTAAAGGGAAATAACCGAAAGAGAGCTTCCAGAGTTTTCTAAAAGAGCTTAGACAGGAGTTTAGCCCTTGAGTGGTTATTATCACTCACAAAGCGTCTCGTAGTGCTGTTTTTCTGGTT
>QLTX01000266.1 GCA_018725175.1 Candidatus Psychracetigena formicireducens | reverse complement strand
GTGAGTCGACAAAGATGATAAAACTGGCCGATAGACTTGATTCTCTCAGACATCTTAACTCAAAGAACAAAAAGAAACAAAAGGCTCGCTGGAAATCAACGTTTGAGGAGTTTATTCCTGTCTGTAAAGATATAAATCCTTCCCGCTGGAATTTCTTTTATCGGGAATACAAAAAGTTATGGGAGGAAACCGACCCCGAGGTTAAAAAAGGATTGGTATTACCTTAAGGTCTAGAAATTTCAATGACAAATGACAAATCTCAAATGACAAATAAATGACAAATTCCTTAATGACAAATAATTTGGGTTTTGTCATTGGGATTTTATTTGAAATTTGACATTTGAATTTAGGAATTTATAGGAGGAAGATAAAGAATGGAAAAGAAAAATAAAGAGCTTGAGAAAAAGATGAACGAGCTATCCCCTGATATCCCCCACAGCCTTCAGGTAAAGAAGCTATCCTTTTCTATATTTGACCAGTTACAAGAATGTCATCAATTGGATAATTATGCCCGTTTTCTCCTGGGAGGGGCCTGCCTTCTACACGATTTAGGCCTGGCGGCATCGCCGACAAAGCACCATAAAGTTTCCCAAAAGATGATTAATGAGATTAGTTTCCATTATCTTGATGAACACGAGAAAACATTAATTGCCCTCATTGCCCGTTATCATCGCAAAGCTCATCCCGGCCGGAAACATAAAGGCTTCGGTAACCTTAAAAATAAAGAGAAAGATATGGTTAACAAACTTTCGGCAATTATAAGGGTCGCTGACGGTCTTGATCGCGATCATGCAAGTAGTATTAAAGATATAAAGATAAAGAAGAAAGGCGGAGCCTGGCGATTCATCCTTAAGGGAGGAGAAATATCCGAGACCAACCTTTACGGTTTCAATAAGAAAAAGGGCCTCCTTGAAGAGATATTTGACTGTTCCGTGGAGGCGATATGGGAAAACTAATAGTCATTAGCGGCCCTTCCGGCGCAGGGAAAAGCCCCCTGCATCAGGCCCTGGAGAAATTCTATCCCGAGATAGCCGGCAGAATGAATAAACTTATTCTCTATAACAGCCGTTCGCCCCGTCCCCGGGAAACAGAAGGCAAGGACTACTACTTTCGTTCTCGTTTATTCATTAAAGGATTACAAAAGAAAGAAAATTTCCTGGTCCTGGATGTGCGGGGAGACCTCCAGGCAGTAGATATTGAGGAGCTAAAAAACAGTTTAAAGAAAGCGGATATGCTCTTTGAAGGTAATCCTTTTATCGGCAAAACCCTGCTGCTTCATCCATCCCTCAAAAACATCAAAAAAATAAGCGTCTTTATCTCTCCTCTTTCCCGGGAGGAGATTATCTTTTTCCAAAGTCTCGGAGACAAACTCCTGCTTCCCGAGTTGGTAACCGAGGTAATGAAAAGAAAGCTTTTAAGGAGAACGGAAAAGCAGAAAGGCATCCTATCCCTTGCCGATCTGGAGAACATTGAAAAAAGGGCTCGCAGCGCCTATGGAGAACTAAAAGAGGCTTGCCAATTTAAAAATGTTATCCCCAACCACGACGGCGAAGATAGCGAGAATTGGAGCGGTTTCTATTACCCCCTGGGGGAGGCACGCAAA
>QLTX01000265.1 GCA_018725175.1 Candidatus Psychracetigena formicireducens | reverse complement strand
CCATTTAAAAAATCAAGCTATAAATAGAAACCTATTCTAAGCAGCCTTCTTTACCTCATCCTTTAAAATATAATCCCGATCCTCTTTTAACATCATAAAAATAACCTTTATCAACTGTCGGGCTAGACACCGTAGGGCATGGTTATGCTCTTTACCTTCAGCCCGTTTCTTGGCGTAGTAGCTCTTGGACTCGGAAACATACCTTATGGTACAGCCAGCTATCTCTATCATGGTAGCCTTACATATCTTATTAGCCTTGTAAACAACTTTGGTCTCCTTCCTTTTTCCTGAATCATCATCTATACAGGCTACTCCACAATAAACAGCCAGTTGTCTTTCATTTTTAAACCTGTTGATATCGCCTATCTCTCCCATTAAGCGGCTGGAAAGTTTTGTTCCTACCCCGGTTATACTCCTTAATCGCTTAACCTCAGAACTCCCCTCCCCTATCTCTTTTAGTTTTCGGTCTAACATCTCTATCTCCTCTTTAAGTTCTAAGATACGCCGAGCATAGGAAGAGATAATCGTTTCATAAGTACTGGCCAGCTCTTCAGTATAATGGAGGTGAGGAAGACCTGCCAAAATTAGGGAAGCCTGTTTCTTTCCAATAGCTTTTATCAGCAATAACTCTCTTAGGGTAAGCTTCTGGTAACTGGTAAAATTAGGGTACTTTATCAGGAGTCTTAATAGCTTCTTACCATCGGTATTGCCAAACCTTAGGATATCAGGACAGATCTCTAAAAGCCGTTTTCTAAGCCGATTCTGTATCCGAACCTTCTCCCTTATCAGAATTTGCTGATGCCTGGATAAAAGCTTAAGCTTTTCCTTGACCAGGGGAACTTTACCCACTTCCACAAAGGCCTTCTCCTTTTCTGCCTCTACATAATTCCTCAATTTCAACATCTTGGCTAACATCCTGGCATCTCTGCGGTCATTTCTCCATTCTGCTCCAAACACCTCCCGAAATCTCTTTAATTTGAGATTATCTACATTGTATAAAGTAAATCCGTTTTCTATTAATACCCTATCAAAGGGTGAGCCATAGCCGTTCTTACCTTCTATGGCAAAAGTGATTACTCCCTTCTCCCTGGCCTCAATCTCTCTGAACTCCTTAATGGCTTGGTGAAACTCACTGAACCTATGGGCTACCTTACGGTCATACAAAATCTTATCTTCCTCATTCAGGATAATTACATGATGTTGTTCACTGCCAATATCGATTCCTCCAGGTAAACTCTTCAACTGTTTATCCTCCTTCAGGACTGTTTTTTAGGGCCCTGCCAATACCTCTTATCCCGTCTATAATAGCCACTTTAAGGCACCTTCCCATTAGACAGGGTATTGGCCAGGAGCATCCGGCAGTTCAGAGTCGAGTCACCATATATTGACAGACCCCAGTAGCCACAGATGCTCCTATGACCATTATATAACTTTATTCCATAAAGAAAGCTACTTATATTTATTTCCTACTTTTTATTTAATTTCCTATTATAGACCCCAAGAGGGACCCCTGTAAATATGAAAAGGTTCTTTTATTTCCAGAAAACCCAGATCACTATGTAGCCAGCAATAACTGCTGACAGGGTAAAGGGGAGACCGTATTT
>QLTX01000264.1 GCA_018725175.1 Candidatus Psychracetigena formicireducens | reverse complement strand
TAATAACGGATGAGGAACTGACTCGCATAGAGTCTCTTATTAACCAGAGACCCAGAAAATGTCTGGGCTATAAAACACCGCTTGAAGTCGCTTCATCTCATGGTGTTGCACTTCAAGGTTGAATGTGGGGTTTATATCTTAACCTATGTATAAATTTTAAAAGGAGCGATTTAACTTTATGAAGGAGAATAGATTATTACTCATTATAACTGGAGGGGTAATTGGGCTGATGGCGATTTTGTTGGTTAAGCTTGGCAATCCTCACAACATGGGACTATGCGTAGCCTGTTTTTATCGCGACATAGTAGGGGCACTTGGTCTTCATCGGACAGCTACGGTTCAGTACCTCAGACCTGAAATAATTGGTTTAATTTTAGGTTCTTTTATTATGGCTACCGCTAAAAGGGAGTTTCGTCCCCGTGGTGGCTCATCACCCATTATTCGCTTTGTTCTTGGGTTTTTGATGATGACTGGAGCAATGGTATTTCTCGGTTGCCCTCTCAGGATGCTTCTGAGATTAGGTAATGGTGACCTGAACGCCCTTATCGGACTTTTTGGTTTTGTAGGTGGTATCTGGTTGGGAATTCAGTTTCTCAAGAACGGATATTCTCTGGGAAAAAGCTCAACTCAACCTTTAATCAACGGATATTTTATGTCAGCGTTTGCAGTAATTCTTTTAGTTCTTTTAATAGCCTCCCCAACCTTTATTTTCTTTACAGAGACACGAGGACCTGGTTTTTTTAGAGCTCCTCTTATATTATCTCTGGTTGCAGGATTAATCATTGGAGCTCTTGCTCAAAGAACTCGCCTTTGCACTGCTGGAGATATACGAAACACCATCATTATAAAAGACCCAACTTTTTTATTAAGACCTTTTGGAATACTTCTCTTTACTCTGATAGGGAGTTTAATCTTAAATCCAACATCTTTTGAGTTAGGGTTTCTAAACCAACCTTTTGCTCATAGTGATCATATCTGGAATTTCCTGGGAATGTTACTTCTGGGATTAACATCTGTGTTACTGGGAGGATGTCCTTTAAGGCAAACCATTATGGCTGCAGAAGGCGATGGAGACTCTGTCTTTACCATTATTGGTATGATGCTTGGCGCAGCTTTTTCCCATAACTTTGGTTTTGCAGCCAGCACTGCGTATGTCCCACTATACGGTAAAATTGCTGTTGTTGCTGGTTTATTATTGGTTATTCTCTTAGGTTGGCATATTATTAAGTATGAAAAAGTAAAAGGGTAAAGTTTCTAATATGAAAGAAATTATTGATGCTCGAGGAAGATCCTGTCCTGAACCTTTGTTTTTTACCAAAAGGGCTGTTGAATCAGGTATTAATCTGCCTTTTATAGTTGTTGTTGACAACCCATCAGCCCTAGAAAACATAAAGAGGTACTTGAATAAAGCTGGATTAGACTGTTCAGTGGAAGAAAAGGACAGGGAGTATTACATTTCTATAAGTAAATCATAAGGCTTGATTTGAATGGATTAACTATAGTAGGGAGAAAAATAGGGTCAACTCTATTTATTAAAGTGAATAATGAAGACCTGAACTTCCCATTTAAAAAATCAAGCTATAAATAGAAACCTATTCTAAGCAGCCTTC
>QLTX01000263.1 GCA_018725175.1 Candidatus Psychracetigena formicireducens | reverse complement strand
AATGTAACCTTTGAAAAACCGAGCTTGATTTAATCAACTCTGTAGCCACTACATTCTCTACCAAGGCGCCTTTATCCAATCTTAACTCCAATTCCCTGAAATCCTTAATACTAAAATTCCTTAAGCCAATATCGTAGAAAAATATTTTGCCCATCTTAGTGATTTCTTTGGTTTTATTGGTGAAAAATGGTGGCAGCGTTTTTATAATAAAGGTGTTCTCCAAAACAAAGATGTATCTTTCCAGGGTCTCGCGGGCAATCTTTAAAGGAGAACCTATCTGAGACAAATTTGCTAAATTAGCAATTTGCGCCGCTAAAATTCCCACTAATCTATTGAATGCCAGAACATTCTCTATCTTTAAAAATGCCTTAATATCTTTCTGGACATAGGAATTATAAATTTCCTCTAACTCCCTTGCCTTTTCTTCTCTACCTGAAGTTAGCACTACCTTGGGATAACCGCCAAAGAGCAAGAATTCCTCCCATTCCCTTATAAATTCACTCAATATCGGCTCAACCAATTTAAGCTTAGCATTTTTGACAAGGCGAAAAAAAATGTCTCTCAGGGGACTTTTTTTAAATTCCAGAAACTCCGCAAAAGTAAGAGGATAAATCTTGAAAACTCTCTTCCTTCCAGTCAGGGCCTCTTTGATTTTAGAAGAAATCTCTAAAGACGAGGACCCCGTTGCGATAATCTTTAAATTGGGAAAATCATCGTGGATAATCTTAAATATCTTAGTAGGATTAGGAACATAATGAAACTCATCTATAAAAAGGTAATTTTCCTTTTGCAAATCTGCTCCCTGAAGTTTGAGCCAATCGATAAGTGTGCGATAAGATTGAAAAATTTCCAGAAGTTCCTCTTTTTCCAAATCAAAATAGAAAATTTTGGACGCGGGACGCTTATTTTTTATTTCTTCTATAAGCAATTTCAAAATGGAGGTTTTTCCTACCTGGCGGGACCCAATTAAAATGGCGATATTGCCTTTATCGGTCTGTTTTTTAATCTCACTAACAATTGGGCGATATACTAATTCCATTCTTTGTTTCTCTCCTTCTTACTTAAAATTCTATACAGAATTTTACTACATACTACTTAAAAAATCAAGTGAAGCAAACCTTCGCCTTTTACCTCTTCCTATGCCTATGCCTTAAATACCATTCTACAGTTTCTTTTAGACCAAACTCAAGCGATGTTGATGCTTTAAAGCCGAATTCTTTCTCAGCCTTTGATGTATCCAGCATCCTCCGAGGTTGACCGTCAGGCTTAGTTGTATCCCAAACAATTTCACCCTTAAAACCCGTGAGTTTGGCGATCAATTTTACCAAATCCTTAATAGATATTTCAAAACCAGCACCTATATTGACTGGGTCGGGCTTATTATAATGTTCGGCAGCCAGGAGAATTCCTTCCGCTGCATCTTCAACATATATAAATTCTCTTGTTGGTTTTCCGGTTCCCCAGACAGTAATTGGTGAATGGCTCATAGCTCCTGGCTCATAGTTCGTAGCGTCTATGCACTTTTTTATCAAAGCAGGAATGACATGGGACGAGTCAGGGTCAAAATTATCGCCTGGTCCATATAAATTAACAGGCAGTAGAAATATTGAGTT
>QLTX01000262.1 GCA_018725175.1 Candidatus Psychracetigena formicireducens | reverse complement strand
TATCAATATCAGCTCACAAATTCTATGGTCCTAAGGGTGTGGGTGCTTTGTATGTGAGAAAAGGAACCAGGATGTTACCCTTAATAGAGGGTGGTGTTCAGGAAAATGGTAGAAGAGCAGGGACTCATAATGTTCCAGGGATAGCTGGAATGGGGAAAGCAGTTGAAATACTTAAAGAAAAACGAGAAGAATGGGCGACTCATTTAATTAGTCTAAGAGATGCGCTGGTTAAGGGAATCACCAATCTGGTGGAAAAGGTACATTTCACCGGGCATCCACAAAAAAGACTGCCTGGGCATGTAAGTTTATGTGTTGAATTCATTGAAGGCGAATCAATGTTAATGCTACTCAGTGCTAAGGGCATTGCAGCTGCCAGTGGTTCAACCTGCACTTCTAAAGCGCTTAGGGCGTCACATGTTTTAACAGCCCTCGCTCTTCCGGCAGAAATTATTCAGGGTTCTCTGGTATTATCTTTATCACCAGATAACCATAGTTCTGAAATAGAGTATTTCTTAAAGGTTTTTCCTGAAATAGTAAGTCGTTTGAGAAATATGTCACCTTTATATACAAAATATTTGAAAGAAAAAGGAGTTTAATATGCCCCCCTATAGCCAAAAAGTGATGGAGCATTTCTTGAACCCCAAAAATGTTGGAGTTATGGAAAATCCTGATGGTATCGGAGAAGTTGGTAATCCTGTCTGTGGAGATATGATGACCTTTTATATTTCAGTTAAGAATAACCATCTTAAAGATATAAAATTTCAAACTTTTGGGTGTGGAGCAGCTATTGCAGTGTCGTCTATGGTATCAGAAATGGCTAAAGGTAAGACTCTAGAGGAAGCCCTAACCATAACCAACAAACAGGTAGCTGAAGAGTTGGGCGGTTTACCACAAAATAAGATGCACTGTTCTAATCTTGGTGCTGAAGCCTTGCATAAAGCTATTGAAGATTATAAGAGAAAAAAGCTAAATGAATCCGCACCATCTACTAAAACTAAGATTGAAGAAAAAGAGGTTGAAAAAGAAGATGAGTGCTCCTGTCCCTATTGCGATATGGCTTTGACAGAGCCCATTCCCTATTGCAAGAGTTGTGGAGCCAGTGTTAGTGTTTGCCCTGAGTGCGGAGAAGTAACTCGTTTTGAATCAGATAGTTGCCTAAAATGTGGGGCTAAAATAACCAAAAAATAATTGATAATCTTTCCCATTTTTTTGAACATGCGTTACAATCAAAATTCACCTGTTTGTAAAGTATTTTTAAAGGATTTAAAAAAAAGTATTATTCCAGTTTCTGTCGCCTATCATAAAATGAAAAACATACAAACTGGAGAGATTTTAGAGTTAAAAATCACCGATGATATAGTAAAATCTGCTATTTAAGATGATTACCAAAAGATGGATAATATTATTCTCAACCTTGGAACAGACTAGGAAATAAAAGATTTATCATTGAATCATTAAGAAAATGTAACCTTTTTTATTAGATTTTTTCATGTTATTAAACTCTCATAACCTTAATTAATTGACAATTGTTTTATTTCCTAATACAATTAAAGGTAGAAGATTGTTTATTAAACTCATCTTCTACAGCTTCCGCTCCTTAACAAGCAAAAAACATAGA
>QLTX01000261.1 GCA_018725175.1 Candidatus Psychracetigena formicireducens | reverse complement strand
ATAAGGGCTTATAGGGTCCTGTTCATCAAACAGTGAAAAAAATATAGCAACCACTATATATAAATATATATAATTACTTATATAATAAGTGATCTGTTTTATAAGTCTTATAAATAAAAACCCCTTACCTTTAGAGGTATAGTACGATTTATATATACTACATATATAAAGACGAATAATAATACATTCATATCTAATCTATAACAAGAGGTAAAATAATACTTTTATATATTATTTTTAAAAATGAGTGATTGTTATAAGAGCTATTACAAAATAGAATATAATTAATGTATTTGGTTCTTATAAGTGAATTATTAATAAGGGGTTTTTATAAAGTTTATGAACGAAAACTTTATAGCTAACAAATATAATTGTTATAAAACTAGTTTTGATCCGTTCGCAGACGTTTTGAGGATTCCTTGGCTGGTTTAGATTTCTTTTGTTTCTTTTCCTTCCTTGAATCTTTCTTCTTCTTTTTCTTGGCCTCCTCCTTTTCCCTCTCTTCTGCAGAGTCCTGAGTGCTCCCATTTTCACTCTCTCCTTCTTCTCCCTCCTCTCCCTCCTCTCCCTCCTCTTCCTCCTCTTCTTCACTGGCAGACTTCTCTTCCTTTGATTTCTTTGGCGATTTGGAAGACACTGGTGGTTTGGTGGACTTGGAAGCAATTCCCTTCTTTGTTGCTGTTTTCGTTTTTGTCTTTGTTGATGATGTCTTTGGCGACTCTGGTTCTATAAGTTCTATAAGCAACACTTATAAAAGTTCATACCTGATATCAATTCCCCTTCCGACTGAATTTCGTCATCTAAGGATTAGTTATTGGAAACATCCAAATTTACTTTCAATATCTTCATGTTTGTAAGTTCCATCAAAGAGGGGCTGCACCAGAGGTTCCAAATCCAGCTTTCTGGTAAGTTTGTCATACTTCAACCAATCTGATTCCTCCAGCTGTCTTCTTTTGAAATTTTGTTTGAAGTTAGCAGCAGTTAGTTTTTTCTTGTTCATCAAAGTTTGGACCTTTTGGCTCACCACAACCAACCAAACTTTAAATTCCAACGGGAGATAGTCTACAGTGATTCGCAGTGACAATTGTCGGCGCATCCACGAAATATTTGAGTCCCAGTAGGCCTATTAGATTAAATAAGTACCTATAAGGAATATAATACAAAATAGGAAGTATACGAAAAGAATATATTACATCCATGATTTGATAGGGAACCCCCGGAAACTTGTCCAAAAACGCCTTGCCTTCGTTTATCCATGTTTCGTTCGGTGTTGTCGTATTCCAGTTGAATTTTGCCCCCTCATGAAATAATTGTTCACATTTGTAGCCATAGTTTTGGCAAACATTTGTCAAAGTGTGCTTGAACCCCTCTTCTTTCTCAAATCTTCTCCCCCATTTTGCAACTGGGTCAATATGGGCAAGAAGAAACGTTCAAAGTCCGGTGTAATCTAAATGAAATTTTAAAAAAAAATAAAAAATTATTTTCGTACCAAATCGGCGCTTGAATGCATACAGCAAAGCCAATATCCTCAAGTTTGCATCTGTTGCAGCAACCTTGAATGGTGTTGGCGCTAGGGGGTTTAAAGCCACTCCATTTGCACTCCCATTTGCCCCTCACCTA
>QLTX01000260.1 GCA_018725175.1 Candidatus Psychracetigena formicireducens | reverse complement strand
AATATCTACGTAATTCTTATGCTGGTTACTACTGTTTGGCTTGGCCTCGTTGGTTTTATTGATGATTATATCAAGGTTTTTAAAAAAAATAAAGAAGGACTTAGAGGCAGTTTAAAAATAATGGGACAGGTAATACTTGGGGTAATAGTGGGATTAACTATGTACTTGCATGACGACATTGTGATAAGAGAAAAAGCAACAACCCAAAACGGTGTACCTGTTATTGAAATTGTTGAAGGTAATGAATCAGGCCGTTTACCTCAACGTATATTAACCTGGGAAGAAAAGTCAACCAAAACCTCAATTCCATTTCTGAAAAATAATGAATTTGATTATGCTTACCTCGTAAAGTTTATGGGAGAAAGTGCGCAGCAATGGGGCTGGGTTATTTTTGTTCTGGCAATTATTTTTATTGTTACAGCAGTTTCTAACGGTGCTAACATGACTGATGGGCTTGACGGACTGGCTACAGGATTGTCTGCTATAATTGGGGCCACCTTAGGAGTGCTGGCCTATTTGTCGGGGCATATAATTTATGCCGATTACCTTAATATCATGTTTATTCCGGGAACAGGCGAACTTGTTATTTTTATGAGCGCCTTTATAGGTGCTGCAATTGGATTTTTATGGTATAATTCTTACCCGGCCCAGGTTTTTATGGGTGACACCGGCAGTCTTGCCATAGGAGGAATAATAGGGGTTTATGCCATTTTAATAAGAAAGGAGCTTTTAATTCCCATTTTATGCGGAATATTTTTTGTCGAAAGCTTGTCGGTTATCCTTCAGGTAGGATATTTCAAATACACAAAAAGGAAATATGGTGTGGGAAGGCGCATTTTTAAAATGGCTCCTCTGCATCATCATTATCAATTGAATGGCCACCCGGAACCTAAAATAGTTACAAGGTTTTGGATTATAGGTCTTTTCCTGGCTGTTATAACACTAGTTACACTAAAGTTAAGATAGGAGATAATGAGTAGAAACATAATTATACTTGGAGGTGGTGAAAGTGGAACTGGAGCTGCCGTTCTTGCCAAAAGAAACGGAGAGAATGTATTTGTTTCCGATTCAGGTCAGGTAAAACCCATGTATAAGGAAATTCTTAAAGAATATAATATTGATTGGGAAGAAGGTGGACATACAAAGTCAAAGATCTTTGCTGCACATGAGATTATTAAAAGCCCGGGAATACCAGACAATAATCCTTTGATTAGAGAATTAGTCGGCAAAAAAATTCCTGTTATTAGTGAAATAGAATATGCAGGCAGGTATTCCAATGCCTTAAAAGTTTGTATTACAGGAAGTAACGGTAAAACCACAACCACCAGCCTAATTTATCACATGCTTAAGAAAGCCGGCTTTAATGCCTGCCTTGCCGGAAATGTAGGGAATAGCTTTGCTATGCAGGTTGCAACGGGGAATTTTGATATTTATGCCTTGGAACTAAGCAGTTTTCAACTCGATGGTATTTACGATTTCAAACCAGACATAGCAATTCTGTTGAATATAACACCCGACCACCTGGATCGGTATAATTACAACCTTCAGGAATATATTAATTCAAAATTTAGAATTACAAAAAACCTTACATCAAATGATGCATTCATTTTTTGTGCAGACA
>QLTX01000026.1 GCA_018725175.1 Candidatus Psychracetigena formicireducens | reverse complement strand
AAAGTCGTTGATGTGTTTGGGAATGATACGAATAAGGTAATAAAAGTGGAGGCTAAATAAGATGGGTAAAAAATATAAAAATCCCCCGATTGTAGAAACATTATGTGAATTTCAATTTATTCCAAGTCTACCCTGGGATATGACGATTCCAGGATTATTTTATGAAAAAATCAGAAGTGACTTTCCTGAAAAAAAACAGCAAATGGGTTTTGGTGTAGGGTTTCAACCAAAGGAGAAAGGGATAGAACAAAAGTTTGAAATGACTCAGCAAATACAGTTTCTACGAACTGATGAAACTGCTTTAGTTCAAGTAGCTCCTGATTTATTAGTAATTAACCATTTAAAACCTTATCCTACCTGGAATGTATTCAAACCAATGACTTCTGAAAATCTAAATATATATAAAAAAATTGCAAATCCAAAAGGATTTAAGCGTATAGGATTGAGATATATAAATAAAATAGAAATACCAGAAGAAAAGATAGAAATGGAAGAATACTTAAAATTTTACCCACCAATACCTAAGGAACTACCGCAGATATATTTAGGTTTTAATATTAATGTAGAAATTCCTTATGAAGATGAGCGAGATCTTTTACTTTTAACCTTAGGAAAAGCAATACCAGAAAAATCAGGTATTATCTCAATAATACTTGACTTATACTATGTAATGGTCATGCCAGAAAAAGTTTCCTTTGAAGGAGTAGAAGAATGGATGGAAGGAGCGCATACAATTATAGAAAAAGCATTTGAATCTTGTATTACTGACAAATGTAGAAATCTTTTTGAGGAGGGAGAGTAATGCAATTATCATCATTAGGACAACCTAATCATTTTTCTTTTACATATTATAAAATGTCTTTAATAAAACAATTTGAATATGGAACAAGAACTGCTGTATCAATTGAGCTTAAAAAAGATTGGGTAAAACCATTAAAAGCCAAGCCTATGCTACAAAATTCTATAATTCTTAAACCTCAAGAAGATATTAAACAACTTGAAAATATCTATACTTTTGAAAATTCCAAAGATATCAGAAGATTTCTTTTAACTCATCAACATTTAATCGGAATTCTTTTTGAAGCAGTTATGCAAATTAAGAGAATATTTGGTGAGGAGATAAGTCGATGTTTAGAACTTCATCACGACCCTGAAGAAGATTGGGAAGAGCTTTTTGTAGTAATTAAAACTACCTATCCTCCAGAAAAAGCAAGAAAGTTAATGGATAATTTGGGCGATGAATGGTTTCTTGATATTATGGATAAAACAGAAGGCAAGCTATGTATCACAGAGGAGCCATTGTGATGAGTTTTGAATGGAAAGATTACATCAGCCTTTCCGAAGAATTAACAAAAAGGCCTGAAGAATCCTGTTTGCGCTCATCTATCAGTAGAGCTTACTATGGAGTGTGGTGCATTGCGAGGAATAAGAAGGGATATAAGAATTACAAATCAGAAGATAAAGAGAATATTCATTGGATAGTGATAAACGCATATAAGGGTGATATTGATAAGACCTTACGAAAAGTTGGTTGGAGTCTTGCTGAATTAAGAAAGACAAGAAATGATGCTGATTATAATGAAGATGAAGAGATTAATAAAAGCCTTGCAGAAAGTAGATTAATATTAGCAAAAAGTATATTAAGTAAATTGGAAAGTACTTAAACTATGAACCCAACTGAACTTTTACATCCAGAGCAAAGACGCTCAAGTAAAGCATACTTAGCCAATGAATTGCGCAAGGCGGTTTTTACCTGGAGAAATCAAGGATACCCAGGTATTACTCCAACAACAAAAAGACTTTTACAGTTCTGGTTCAAAGAAGACCATTTAGTTAATGATGAGCCGTTTGAGTTCTGGTTTTGCCAGAGGGAAGCAATTGAAACCTTAATCTATGTCTATGAGGTGATAAGAAAGCGTAACTTTATAGACATGGCAAGGGATTTTGGTACAAGTTTAATTTTAGGTTATGATCCCTCTTATGACCAGTATCCTTTGTATGCTTTTAAAATGGCAACAGGTTCAGGTAAGACCTTCGTAATGGCTTTGAGTATTGTCTGGCAGTATTTCAATTATAAAAAAGAAAACAAAACAGATTATACATCTAAATTCTTACTTATAGCTGGAGAGAAAAATGTTATCTATGACAGATTAACAAGGGACTTTAAGGACGGAAAAATATTCAAAGATTTACCACTCATCCCGCAGGAATGGCAGGAAGATTTTGATTTAAAGGTAATTCTTAAGGAAGACCCGATTCATATTATTCCTGAAAGTGTTTTATTCTTAACTAATATTCAGCAACTACAAGAAAGAACAAACAAAAAGGAAGAGGTTGAGAAGTATGTTGACAGAGTAATGGAATTGCCTGCGGTATATAATGTTAGTGACATATACCAGGAGAATAGAATAAAAGAAGTTCTGACTTCCTGTTCTAATATAATGATTTTGAAAGACGAGGCACATCACATATATAATTTTGAAAAGGCATGGAAAAATATACTTTTGAATCTTCATAAAAATCTTGTTTCACAACACGGAAATGGGATTAATATAGAACTTGATTTCTCTGCAACACCAAAAACCGAAACTGGTGCTTTATTCCCCTGGATTATTGTTGATTTCTCGCTTAAGGAAGCCATTGAAATGAACATTGTTAAACTACCATTAAAGGGAATTGTTAAGAAAGCAGAAGAAGTCCCTTCTATTAAAGCTGTTGAGAGATATAGGGTATGGATTGATGCGGGGATAAGGAGATGGAGAGAATATAAAACTGCTTTGAAACAACTAACCAAAAAACCAGTTCTTTTCTTTCAATGCCCGGAAAACGAAGAGGCGGATGAGATATTTGAATATGTCAATTCTATTCCGGACCTTAAAGATAAAGTGTTATTGATACACACAGATAGCACGGGCGAGGTAAAGAAATCAGATTTACCTAAGGCAAGAGGGTTTGCAAAGACTATTGATGACCCAGATCCAGAGAAAAATCCCTATGAAGCAATTATAAGCACCTTAATGTTAAATGAAGGCTGGGATGTGAAAAATGTAAATGTTATTGTAGGACTCAGGTCTTATACCTCCCAAAGAAAAGTGCTTCCAGAGCAGGTCATTGGCAGGGGCTTAAGAAAAATGTTTCCCGAAGAGGATGCAAACATAGATAAATCCATAAATGTTCTTGAAGTTATTGGACCACCAGGACTAATTGATATTCTTGAGGAATTGGAAAATCAGGAAGGTATAAAGTTTGCTGAGTTTGATACAGAAAGGTCACTTAACTTTACCACCTTATTTGTGGATGAAAGTAAATTGAACAAGGATATTGAAATACCTATCTTAAGTCCAAGAATAATCATTAAAGAGTTTCATCTGGATTATGTAGAAATTGACAAACTACCTACTCTTTCTATACCATTAGAGAACAAAGTCTTAGAAATGGAATATGTTGCTATAGATATGCTTAAAGGAATGGAAGTTATAAATAGAAAATGGGATTTGCCTGTGCCCCAAAACTCTGGAGGTGTAATCACATACTACACAGATCAAATACTAAAGCAATTAAAAATTGGAAGTGCTTTCGCAAGTTTCTATCCATTAGTGAAAAAATATGTAATAGAAAAGTTGTTTACTGAAAAGGTTGACTTGGAAGACCCGAGGGTTCTTTATAAGTTGAGTTCTCCGGAAGTTCAAGAACAATTGATAAATTTATTTGTAAATGCTTTCAAAGATATGACCTTCGCTGAAAGAGAACCTGAAGAGAAGGATGTAGTAAAACTCTCGGATACAAAACCTTTTGTATGGTCAAAATTGGTTTATCCAGCGAATAAATGCATATTTAATTATGTTCCCTGCGATAGTAATTTTGAAGTTGATTTTGCTAAGTTTTTAGACCAGGCGGAAGATGTTAATGCTTTCACAAAAGTAGTAGTAAAAAATGGATTTCATATGGAATACATATCTGAAGAAAACATTTTAAGGTTTTATTATCCCGATTTTTTAGTAAAAGTTATGAACGGAGATTATTGGTTAATAGAAACAAAAGGATTAGTTGATTTGGAAGTATCTCATAAAGATAAAAGAGCAATAAAATGGTGTGAAGATGCCACTCGTTTAACGGGGTATAAATGGTCATACAAAAGAATTAACCAAAATGATTTTGAAAAATATAGATTCAAAAATCTAGGGAAATTGATCACAATCTTTGGAAGTTGATAGGTATATCCCCACTTTCAGATAACAAGCTTGTATATTGCTTCGGTGCTTCTCATCTCTAACCAAACCCACACTACTTCGCTCACCTGAAAAGGGACTCCCAATGAAGAGGGAACTGAAAACCAAAAACAGAAACTGTGGGTAGTCGCCCAGAGTAACGGAGGGATAGGAGGCTCTGAATCAAGTTCAGAGCGACAGTTCTGTATTAAAAAACATGAGATTGCCACGAGCCTTTCAGGCTCTCGCATAATAAGGGTCAGGTCTACGCATTGGACAAAAGAGGGGAAACATGAGATTGCCACGACTTCTTTCAGAAGTCTCGCAATGAATAATTTTAAGGATGAAACTGTCTAAAAAAGTTTATAATGTTATTAATCAAATCTGACATAGACTGAAAGTTGATGAAATTGAGTATAGGTAAAAAATTAAACTATTTAATTATCTTTATCATTGTTTTTTCACTTTTATCAGGAAGTATTTTTTTATTTTTTGGTAACAATGAGCGACCATATGCTAATAAAGAAGCAATCCCCTTTGTAATAGGTAATAAAGAGTATTATCTCCTGGTGGCTGATGAACCCAGGGAGTGGGAACAGGGATTAATGAATTATCGCTTGCCAGTTGATTTTGATGGAATGCTCTTTGTTTTTCCCGATAAGACTGTTAGAACCTTCTGGAATAAAAATACTTACCTGGACCTGGATATTTACTGGGTGGATAATGAAAAAATAGTAGGGAAAAGCTTTTTGCCCTCCATTGAAAAAAGTCAGGAAACGGTAAGCGTAAGTTCTCCAGTGCCTGTAGATATGGTAATTGAATTGATAAGGTAATCTTTTTTACTATCCAGAACCTGTAAGCAGGGATTTCTTAAAGTCTAAAAAATATATTCCAAAAGATTTAAACAGGGTGTAAAATAAAAGTGATGAAGGGTAAATGGTTTTATAGGATTTCTTACCGATTGGTGGCTTTATTTCACCTCACCTTGGTGACTTTTTTAACCACCGGGGCGGTGTTACAGTTTTACTTTGCTGGTGTTAAATCTATTTATCTTCCACTACTGGTGGCCACCTTACTTCCGTCCCTAACTAAAAAATACTGCCCACTTTCTGCGTTGGAAGGGTGGTTACGAAGAAAGTGCGACCCCAACACAACTTATAAATATTTCTGGGACTATTATCTTAAAAAAAGTATCAGGATTCCCCAGCCAGTGATGATAACCGTCTTTCTGGTGTTATTCAGCCTGGCTTTACTGGGGAGAATGAAATAACAGGCTATAAAGATATATCCAGGGGTTTTTTGACCCCTTCACCAAGAACAGTTTTTGCCATTTGAAAAAGCTTCTCAAAATGGTTCTTATCAGGATAAACCGTATCTTTTAAAGGATGTTTTACCCCGTAAGGTCTGAAAGGAATGAGTTTAAAGAGGGTGTAATTATTTAACTCTTTTATAAAATTAGAGATATTGTTAATTTCTTCTTGGCTATCATTAATCCCTTTCAGAATAACTGTCCTGACTTCATACAAAAGCCCCTGCCTGGAGGCATATTTGATATTTTCCAGGATGAGAGAGTTGTCCACACCGGTAATATAGTGATGAGTTTTGCTGTTAAAGGCTTTCAGGTCAACCATCAACCCGTCAACATGATTACAAATCAATTCCCAACCTGATTGGTGAACATACCCGTTGGTGTCCAGGAAAATGGTTAGGGGAGAATTATTTTTCACCTGCTTAGATACTTCTATGATAAAGGGTGTTTGCAAAGTGCATTCCCCTCCGGAAAAGGTTATACCATTAAGAAACTCATTGTACTTAAGAATATAGTTAGAAAGTTCCCAAGCAGTTATCCTGAAATATTTTGGAGAAGAAAAATAGGGGCAGACCTGCAGGCACTTATCGCAAAACTGGCAGAGGTCTTTAAGGTAAATAATCTTATTATCAGTTATTAATAAAGCTTTAGCAGGACAGGTCTCCAGGCATATACCACATAAACAGCACTCTTTCTGGGTTTCGGGGTTGTGGCAGTAAATACAGCTCAGGTTGCAACCCTGCATAAAGACCACCAGACGGTTGCCCGGTCCGTCTATAAAGCTGTTCTCAATTATCCTGTTTATTAACCCCTGGATATTTATTACCTCCCTGGCTGCAACTGGTTAAAATACTTTTCAGTATGAATTAATTAAGACTTTCCGAACACCCTTCTTTTTAAGGTTTCGTTATTCCTGATACTATCAGCCCCTAATTTGACTGTATCTTCCCGCAGAAGCTCTCCGCGATGGTATTTTTCTATATCAGTCTTTTTAACCAGGTATCCGGTAACTCTGACAAATTCAGAATCAGTGGTGGTCAGGGCAAAAATTCTAATGCCTTTTTTCATAGCAGTTTTAATAATTTTTAGTAATCCTGCGGGATTTTCTTTAGCGGTGGGGTCAAAAGTGTAAATGTCACTTATACCAGCATTAAAGTAAGGGTGAAGTTTTCCTTCCAGGTTTACCTGTTCGTAAAGAAGAGGTTCTTCACCGTATTTTATGCGAACTCCAGCAGTAACTCCTATATCAGTATCAATACCCGATTGAGCATGAAAACCTATTTTATTACAGTAACCTTCGCAGTATAGTCCTGTGTAGCTATCCATCAGGTCCCGGGCATGGCTGGTTATATCCAGAGCATATTTCTCAGCTTCCCCATCCTTACCCATATTTAAATCAGTTAATTGTTTGACTGCTTCATAGAGCCCAAAGAAGCCGGCCATAGAAGTGAATTTAGATAAATTAATCAGCCCTTCCTTTGCCAGAAAAGAAGTTTCAAAGAACTTTGCTTTTTCCACGATAAACTTAGCCCGGGCATTAATTATTTCCACCAGTAAAGAAGTAGCCTCAGGCAGTTTATGGTTGATAAAGTCACTATAATCATTTGATTTTTCCGCAACTTTTTTTAGGTTTAGCCGAACCAGGGTATGACTTCCTCCACCGATAAGCAGAGTGTTGTAGCAACTGGCTATGGCATAATCTTTTCCTAAATCATTAACTAACTCCTGGTGGTTTACAAAATAAGGCTTACCGGTTACCAAAGCGGTATCAATAGCCTGCAGGGCTAAGTCATCAGGGGTTTCCGGGCTGTATTTGAGGGAGAGGTTGGGAATAGAGTGCTTTAATTCTTTTTCCAAACTTAAAATCAGCCTGCTAACTTTAGTGTCTGCAGGACCAATATTCATATGGACAAAAGCATCAGGAAGGGTTCTATCTATGTTAATCAAAAAGAAGCGTAAGAGGTTTTCTGCTTCCTTAGGGGAGACAGTGCTCAGGAAAGGCTCCAGTAACTCCTCTATTTGACCAAGATATACTGGGTAACTGGTGATGGAGGGGACGAACCTATAAATGATGAGCAGGGCGTTTATGGCTTCAAAGAGGTTTTTCGGGGGAGAAATATTTAAATATTCACTACCCTGTTTCATAAATAAAAGGAAGTCAGGTAAAATATATCTTGGCCGGTAGGGGGCATTACCTTCAAATAGGTCGCAGATCGTGCCTTCTTTCAGGTAGGTTTGTGCTTGTTGGCTGATTTCTACATAGGGTAAACTATTCTCAGCTTCCAAACATAATAGGTGTCTTTTATCTTTGAAATCAAGATTGGTATTAGCGATTATCCGATAAATCTTTTCCATAATTCTCCTGTTTATTTTAATATTGATATTTTACCCGAAAACTGGACCATAAATATAAATTAGCTAAAAATGGTAAATATATGAATAATAGTCAGTATGCTATACTTAAATATAATTATAAGAGAAATATATGTTACCACAAGAGTTTATAAGAAAGAAAAGAGATGGTGAATCACAAACTTTAGAAGAGCTAAGGGAGTTCTTCTCTTCCTACCTTAATGGTGAGATTCCCGATTACCAGGTTTCTGCCTGGTTAATGGCGGTTTGTTTTCGGGGAATGTCTGAGGAGGAAACTCTATATCTTACCCAGGTGATGGCTGAATCAGGCGAAATTCTTGATTTATCGTCAATTGCACCTAACGCCGTGGACAAGCATTCCACTGGTGGAGTAGGTGATAAGACCTCTATAGTTCTGGCTCCCCTTATGGCTCATCTCGGCTTAAAGATTGCTAAAATGTCGGGTAGAGGACTCGGGCACAGCGGGGGAACTATTGACAAGTTAGAATCCATACCTGGTTTTAAAACGAGTTTAAATAAGGAAGAAATATTTGAGGGGCTGGAAAAAGTAGGTTGCGTGATGGTCAGCCAGAGCCAGGATTTAGCCCCCCTGGATGGAAAACTATATGCACTGAGAGACGTAACCGCGACTGTTGAATCCATACCTTTAATCGCCAGTAGTATAATGAGTAAAAAACTAGCTGGTGGGGCTAAATCCATCGTACTGGATGTAAAAGTCGGAAAAGGTGCTTTTATGAAAACTCTGGATAAAGCCTTAGCCCTTTCTTATCTTATGGTGGGTATAGGGAAAAAAGCTGACCGAAATATGATAGCTATCCTTTCCCAGATGGATGAACCTTTAGGATACAAAACTGGGAACAACCTGGAAATTATGGAAGTTATTGATACTTTGAAAGGGAAAGGACCTGCTGATTTAATAGAGGTGGTTGCCGTAACCGGTGCTTATATGCTTCTTATGGGTGGAAAGGCTAGCTCTATTGAAGAAGGAAAGGAATTAATCTCTAAAACCCTGGAAAGTGGCCTGGCGGTTGAAAGGTTTTCCCAGATGGTAGCTTATCAAGGTGGTAATCCTAATGTGGTAGATGATTACAAACTTATTCCTTATGCTCAATATAAAGAGATTATAGTATCACCAGAAACTGGCTTGGTTAAAGAAATTGATGCCTATAAAGTGGGAGTAGCTAATATAATTACGGGTGCCGGTAGAAAAAAGAAGGGTGACGAAATAGATCATAAAGCAGGCGTAGTGGTAAGGAAAAAAATAGGTGATAAGATTTCTAAAAATGAGCCAATATTTGATTTGTATAGTTCAGATGACCAAAAGATTGAAGAAGCAGCTAAATACCTGGAGGATGGGTTTGAAATCTCACAGGAACCGGTAGCGCGCAGTAAACATATCCTGGGAATAGTTTCCTGAGACTATCGTCAACATTAAGTGACTATATACTGTAAATGAAATGCAGGGTTTTAATTCAACCTTATCCTGATATAAACCAACTTGAGGAAGACCTGGATTACCAATTTCTAAGTTCAGAGGGAATAACCGAAGGATTTCTTTTAGGAAGTGACATTCGGGCTTTACAGCTTTTAAATCTTAAAGATTACCATAACTACTTTCACCTGCCCGAATTTTCCCAGATTATTCAGAAACAGGGATTCTGGAAAAAAATAAAAGCTAACTCTAAAAGTATAAAAGTGAAGATACCTGAGAAGGTGAAAATGGTATTTAATTTAGCAGAAAAAGAAGGTGTTCACCTATACCTGGTCGGGGGAGCGGTTAGAGATTTATTGCTGGGGAGAACTCATCGGGAAGAGTGGGACCTGGTTGTCCCGAAAAAATTAGATACCTTTCTAAGTTTGTTAAAAACAGACCAGCGTTTTAAAATAAAGCATTATCCTGATTATTACACAGTAAACCTCAGGTTTACTGATAACAGTAGCCTAGATTTGGCTAGGCCCCGTTATGAGTATTACTCTCCTCCGGGTAAAGTGAATAAAATTAACCGGGCTCCTTTTTTCCAAGACCTGTTAAGGCGGGACTTTACTATAAACAGCCTGGTTCTTTTTCCAGAAAATGGAAGCTATAGGTTAGTTGATATGTTTGGAGGGTTAGAAGACCTTAAAAAAAGAAGAATCAGACTCTTGAGGGCTTACGGTTTTATGGAAGACCCCTTAAGAATATTGAGGGCAATCCGCTACGCTGTTACCCTTGATTTAAGATTAGCGAAGAGAGAGGCTAACCTCCTGGAGGATGCCATCAAGAAAGTTATTCCCTATTCTGATAGTTATCTAGATGCCAGGTTTGGCAGGGAGCTTAAACTGTTGCTTAGCGTAAAAACTGAAAATTTAGCAGAAATGGTTGATGAGCATCCTTTTTTAGGGTTAATAGATTCCAGGTTCAATACTGTTAATGGAGAGAAAATAAGAAAATTAATCCACTTATGGGAAATTACACCCGAAAATAGTAAGCCTTCCCGAGGGGACGTTATTTTATTATTCTTATCTTCATTATTAGAAAGAGAAACCGCTGATAATCTATTGAGAAAACTAAACCTGAAAATCAAATATGTGGACTATGAAAATTTCATGAAAAATAAAGATATGACCGTTGAACAAATATTTCTGAAAGCCCCCCTAAAGGTTATTAATAATTTGATACTTATATATTTAACCAAAAGTGATTATACTTTAGAAGAGTGCCAGATAAAATATCAATCTTTACTAATGGAATATATCAAAGCTGAGGAACTAATTAAATCAGGGTTTTCTCCAGGTCCTATTTTAGAACAAATAATAAGAGATGTAAAATTTTTATCATATAATGGTTACCTAACCAGTTGGGAAGAAGCCTTAAAATATGTGAAAAATAGTTACCTTAAACATAAGAAATTTTTTTGATATGATATTATTTAACATTAACAAGAACTTTATAAATATAAATAAACATAACGGAGGAATTGATGTTTTCTTTTATTGATAGATTATTCACCCTTGATAACCTTTTACTATACGGAGCCTTGCTGCTCGCTTTTACCATCCATGAATTTGCTCATGCCTGGGTAACCGACAAGCTTGGGGACCCCACCCCTCGCTATTTGAAAAGGTTAACCCTTAACCCCCTAAGACATATAGACCTCTTAGGGTTGTTAGCTTTGATTATTTTTCGTGTTGGTTGGGGAAAGCCAGTTCCCATAAATCACTATTACTATAAAAATCCCAAAAGAGACCTTTTATTAACCAGTGTGGCTGGAGTGTCAGCTAATCTGGCTTTAGCCTTAATAGCTACTTTACTGCTAATAATTGTTAACCGTTTACCCTTTCTCAATCTGTTTTATTTACAACAGTTCTTAGTCTATGTGGGTATATATAGTATTGTTCTTATGCTATTCAACTTACTCCCTTTGCCCCCTCTTGATGGTTTCAAAGCTTTTCTGCTCATCTTCATTCCGCGTCCCTTTCGTTATCTGGAAGACCAGCAGATGAATTTTTACGGTATTTTAATACTTATAGTGATGCTATATACCGGCTTCATATCTGGATATATAGGTTTTGGAGTGGAACTTTTCACAACATTTCTATACGCTATTGGAGCTTTATAGCGCTGATGATAATTACTATTGATGGTCCTGCAGGAACAGGTAAAAGTACTGTTTCCAGGTTGTTAGCTGAAAGACTGAATTATCCTGTCATCTATTCTGGTTTATACTACCGAGCTATCGCTGCTTATTTGCTTCAGAAGGAACTTCTAATCAAGGCGGAAATAATTAAGGAAATTACAAGTGTGGAGATTATAAATGATAAAGAAGTAAAAGTTAATGGAATTGATGTGAGTTTCCAGCTTAGAAGACCAGAAATTGATCGTATGAGTTCAAATATATCTCAGTTTTTGGTAGTAAGGGAAAAAGTTAGCGAGTTAATAAAAAAAAAGGTTGAAAACTATAATGGGTTGGTAGCTGAAGGGCGGGATATGGGTTCCACAGTTTTTAAAGAGGCCGACCTTAAGGTTTACCTGGATGCCTCTCTGCCTGAAAGAGCGCGTCGGCGCTATCTGGAAGATGTGAGCAAGAGAAACATTAGTTATGATGAAGTTCTTGCTGAAATCCAAAGAAGAGACGAAGAGGATTCTCGGAGAAAAATATCCCCCCTAACAATTCCCCCCGATGCTTTTTATATAGATACTACGGAAATGGAAGCAAACCAGGTAGTTAAAGCAATAATCAATAAGATTGCCCAATTAAAAGTAAGGAATGTTTTATGAACACACCTACCAGTCTATTGGCTGTAGAGAACCAGGTTAACAGGAAGCCAATACTTTACAGATTTGCCTATTTCTTGCTAACAGGATTGATAAGGCCATTATTGCTTGATTTAACCATTGAAGGTTCAGAAAACCTTCCACCGCCTCCTTTTATTCTTTCAGCTAACCATCTTAACTGGAGTGACTCCTTGCTTCTGGTTTGTTTATCAAAACACCCCACCTTCTTTATGGGGAAAGCCGAGCTGTTTAAAAACCCTTTATCTTCTTCTTTTATGCGCTCCTTAGCCTGTTATCCGGTTAAAAGGGGAGAAATGGACAGAAATGCTCTCCTTGAATCTATGAATATTCTAAAGCGAAAAGGAGTAATCGTTCTTTTTCCTGAGGGAACCCGTTCCCGAAGCGGTGAAATGGGATTTTTTGAAGCTGGAGCCGCTTATCTTTCTTTAAAAACAGGGGTGCCCATCGTGCCTGTGGGCATAAAGGGAACCTACAAAGTAGGCATTATTAGTTTTTTTATTCCTAAAAAGCATAAATTTCTCCTGAGGATAGGGAAACCCCTCCAGGGGGGAGGAATATCCTCTTTCAAAGACGAAGTGGTAAAACTTACTGCCGAGTTAAATAGCTCTATAATTGAGCTCACCTCTTAGAGGAAAGGCTCAGTATGGTTTATAAGATTAAGTTGGTAAAAGCAAAAAAATTAGGTTATTGCAAAGGCGTAGAAAAGGCTATTAAAGAGGCAGAAGTTACCTTAGATAGTGAAAAGGAGAACAAAGTATATCTCTGGAATGATTTGACCCACAATGTAAGAGCAAAAGAGATGCTTCAAGATAGGGGGTTGTTAAAATATAACCAGGAAGCAGAAAAGGGGTCTTTACTGCTGGGACCTGCTCACGGCCTTCCTAAACAGGTTAAAAATCACCTTATAAACCAGGGTTTATCGGTAAAAGAACTTACCTGTCCCATTGTGGTGCGATTGTTGGAAAGCTGTTTGCAGTTAATTAATCAAGGATATTTCCTCCTGATACTGGGTGATAAGGAGCATAGCGAGATAAAGTATGTAACTTCCTACCTTCCAGAGGGAAAGTACCAGGTTTTTCTAAATCCAGCTGAAGTAAAGAAACTACCGGCAAGAATTGCCCTGGTAGAACAAACTACCCAAAGCCTGGTGGATGTTCAAAAGGCTCTTGGTCACATCTCATTAATGAGCGATGTAAAAGAGCTTCTTTATCGTAATACTCTCTGTCAGGAGATGGTGGAAAGGCAGAAAGAGGGGTTAGAGCTTGCAGAAAAAGTGGACGCAGTTATCGTGCTGGGTGATAAAAAGAGCGCTAACACCAGGCGACTGTTTGAGTTAGTTAGTAGTGTAAACTTCAGGGTTTTTCTGGTGTCGCATTTCCAGGAACTTGATGGTTTACCACTTCATACTTTTAGCAGTATTGCCTTGCTATCAGGAGCCTCCACTCCTATGGAGGTTATCAAGGAAGTAGAGGATTATTTAAATGCATATACCTAAAGTTGTGATAGTGGGGAGGCCAAATGTTGGAAAATCTACTCTTTTTAATCATTTAGTCGGCAAAAGAATATCCATAGAAGATAAAATGCCCGGGGTTACCCGTGACTACCTGGAGGTACTGCTCAAAGAAGGTAAGCGCTGTGTTTATCTTTATGATACTGGTGGTTATCAACCTGAGGTAACGGATGACCTGGAAGAAAAGGTTCAGTTAATTGGTCGTAATCTGCTGGAAGATGGTGATTTAATTATTCTGGTGGTGGACGGTAGAGAAGGAATAACCCCTATAGATGAAGAAATAACCCAATTAATAAGGGTTCTGGGGAAGCCTTACCTGGTGGTGGTTAATAAAGTAGAAAACCTAAAATTCCAGGACACCGCATTTTATAAATTAGGGGAAAAAGTTTATTTTGTTTCTGCTTTAGAGAATTACGGACTTGGTGGATTGAAAAAAGAGATTATGCAACAGAGCGTTGTATTTGAGTCTCCCCTAGAAAAAGGATTGAGAGTAGCCATTGTAGGAAGGCCTAATGTGGGAAAGTCGACCCTGTTTAATTCACTCCTCGGTTATAACCGCGCCCTGGTTGATGAACGCCCCCATACTACCCGCGATAGCCTGGAAGAGGAAATTAATACTCCTGAAGGTTTACTACGAATAGTGGATACGGCTGGATTAAGAAAGAGGAAGAGTGTGTCCTCTTCCCTGGAAGCCTATTCTATAGATAGAACAGTTAAAGCTGTAGAGTCTTCTGAGGTGGTTATATTGATGATAAGTGGTGAAGAGGGTATTTTGCAGCAAGACCAAACCATTGCTTATCTGATTGAAAAAAGCCAAAAGGGCGTGGTCATTGTTTTAAATAAAGCTGATTTACTACAGGAGGGGACACAAAAAACAGCCCTTACTTATGTAAGGGAAGCCTTTTTTAAAATGCAATATGCTCCCATAGTATTCATTTCAGCCAATAAAAATAGGGGTTTAAAAACGCTGCTGAAAACCATTTTCCATGTTGGCAGGAATTATTACCGACGAATTAAAACTCACCAGGTAAATGTTTGTTTGGAAAGTTTCCAACCTGATTCATCCTTGAAACTATTATATGGCACCCAGGCTGAAGTAGCTCCACCAGTTTTGGTATTGTCCGTCAATAAGGGTCGTTTATTCAGAGAAGATGATAAAAAAAGGTTGGAGAAACTGTTTCGGGAACATCACGATTTTTTAGGGGTTCCCCTGATTATTAAAATTAAAGGATAAAAAATATGAGATCGCCACGCCCCGTACCTATTCAAAAGTCTCCAAAAGGTGCTGGGGCTCGTAATGACTTCCTTGTTTGTCTTTGATTATATGAAAGCACCTTAGAACAACCGACAGTTTATACTGTTAGTAAGAATAAGGAGGTACTACCAT